>NZ_JAEMUC010000037.1:0-29547 GCF_018342455.1 Neochlamydia sp. AcF95
TATAGTCCTGAACTTAATCCTGTTGAAAACTTATGGCATTACTTGCGTAGCCATTTTTGGTCTAATCGTATTTATCGGGGTTATAAAGAACTAGAAAAGATGGCAATAGCTTCTTGGAGAAAAGTATGTCTGCAAGAAAAAAGAATGAAAAGTTTATGTGCTGTATCGTATGCCTAATTGTGTAAGGAGTAATTTAAAAGCGTATCACTTGCAGCCTAGCAAAAATTTGTAAAAAACCTTCTTAATTTTTTTTATTCACTGTTCACGATAAAGTCGATAATTTTTTGAGACAAGTGATCATATAAAGGGGAATGAGCAGCCTCGTAAGCTTCATCATAATTCGTTAGCTGGCCTAAAGAAAAGACATTGATCCCATCACGCGTTTTTTCATATTCATGGTCAAACTCAATCGTAGCCATCACCTTAGCGGGCCCCGCTAGCGGTTTTCCCTTTATATTATCTACCAAGGTTACTTGAGCTATTGCTGTTAACCGCGTTTCAGTAGGGATAATAGAATGTCTTAATTTCCCACTATTTTTACGTTCATAATGGTAGCCCACATTTTCATTTTCGATAGGTAATAACTCCACTAGTAGGGTAAGATCGCCTCCCCATTCTTGATATTGCAAACCTGTTTGCGTGGAGACTAATTTTATTAGATTAGCAGTCAAATGACCTTTGGCATCATTTTTAACATAGGGAATACAGATTGTTTGGTATGAAGATAAAACCTCCTCCGGGCCGACATGATAACCACAAGCAGTTATAAGAAAAAAAGGAGAAAAAAAAATCCATAGATAGCAACGTGTCATGAATGATTAGCTATTTTTATCTTTTTATCTGAAGGCGCCTATAGAACAAGAGGAGCTAAAGCTCCGGAATCATGAGTAAAGCCCATCTGCTTTAATCTATCTTTACAACGCTGAGCCACTAGAGTATCTGGAAAGTTCTTAATCGCATTACTATAATAAATAAGTGAAGCGCGTGGCTGCTTAATCTTCTCATAATATTTAGCTGTTTCATAAAGGGCTGTGGCATAACACTCTTTTATACGTTGAACATTATGTCTGGCTTCATCTATCCGCTCATCTTTAGGAAATTCGTGGATGAATTTCTTAGCATTAAGCTCTGCAAAAGCTAAAACATCAGGATTTTGCGGCTCATTTTGGCATAAATCGTAGTAAATATAGCTTATATTGACATAGCTGGTAGGCGTTAATTCATTTTTAGGAAAACGTGAGCATAAAAGCTGAAAAGATTCGATACTGCAGCGATATTCACGCTTTTCCCAAAGAAGGCATCCCTTAGCATATAAAGCCTGAGCTGCCATTTCATGGCTCGGCATGGCGGTAATCACTTCATCGTAAATAGACAAAGCAAGGCTTTTGCCTGTCGACCATTTTGGAAGCTGTTTTGTACCTAATAGACGTCGTTTAGCGCCGCCGCGTAACTGTTCTGCAATAGCATATTTATACTTAATTGCCTCTAGGAAATGTTGAGGATTGTTTTGGCATTTAAGATAGGCAGAAAAAGCTTTATTAGCAAAATCATATTCTTTTAGATTAAATTCCGCTATTCCTAAATAATATAGAGACTGCTGTCCATATGGATTGTTAGGGAAGTTATTAGAAACAATAGCAAACTGACGAGAAGCTTCCTGCCAATCTCCATTATCCATAGCCGTTTGTCCCAAAGAAAAATGTTGGTCTGGCTGCAAAGTGGCTAGCTTATCTACATCAACAATTCGTCCATTTTTAATTGTATAAGCTGCTTCTACATAAGGGCTACTTAAGTAGCAAAATGTAAAAAATACCAAACGCACGTAGATGCTTAAATGTTTCATTATACTCTCCTTAAACAAAACAGAAAGTTTAAACCATGTTAAATAAAAGGTAAAGGCGATTTACCGTAGACTCAAAGAGAAGACTAGAAAAATAATAAAGCACAAAAAATTTAGCAATATAGGATGAGTGATTGAATGGGGTAAGGAGCTTTTCCTTAAATTTTATAATTTTTTTAAGCTTGATTGCATAAGTGAGTTAATAGCTCGTCTAAAACACAGCCTTATACTAGGCTTATCACCTGTTAATGCTTATAGTCCTTTGGACATCTTAGGCTTCTTCATAACCAAAATTTTGATGAAAAGCTTTGCTTGCTAGTTGGCTACTTTCTAAGAGCAAAAATTTTCCAAAGCTTCTTTTAAAGCGATACCTCGCCATTTCGGCAAGCGATCTTTCATGATCGCTGCCAGAATTCTTATAAAGCTACCTAGCTTTATCGTCTCTTTCTAAGCCTTGAATGACTTTTAAAGCATCCTTTCTTTTTTCATCCAAGGAGTACCCCTCTCTTGGCTTAGCCTTCCTCTTCTTCATGGAAATGCTACAGGATCTATACCCTCCATAAGATGATTGGCAAGAAGCCTGGCTATCCTAAGTGCTATCTCCATGGACGGTTTTTTCCTACTCTTTAGCAGCTTAAAGAATCATCTGGCTCGCTATTCAATCATCGGCTTTATTGCTCTTGATTGGTTTAATTATTTGAAAGAACACTATAGAGTTATCCTTAAGAAGCTTAAAGGCCTCCCTACCAAAAATTCTTTTATTCTGAAGTATGGAAAAAATCTCTCTTTTATAATGCATAGAGCAAAAAAAGATTGATTATGGGCTAAAAAGCTAGAGCCAATAGGATTGATCTGTAAGCAAAAAGATGGATTATACCAAGAATACTTGTCTAGCCTGGTTGGGACTATGCCGTAAAACAAGCAAAACTTATGGAGCCCTGCCAAACGCTAGTCCAGCCTTTCTTTTATTAGCTATGATAAGTTATATGTCAAAAAGAATAGCGCAATGATTTAATTTAAAGAATGCTTCATAATAAAGGAAAGTGTTTTAAGCTTAGATTCCAATTCAGGCGTTAAAGTTACTCCCCAACGGCTTTCAATATGTAAAATGGCATGCACATCTTCCTGGCAATGGAACTCCAATTGAATAGGCGTGGTTCCACGATGTTCTATGAATAACCCTTTAAGTTGCATAATTTGTGTTAAACGCACATTGTCCAAATCTATTTTTAAAGATAAAGTTTTAGACTCTCTCATTACCTCTCTCTTTTTTTCTAGCACAACTTTTGATTTTTCCACTTTTTTATCCCTCCCCTCTCCTATAGCTTTTGCAAAACGAGCGGCTTGTAATTTAGCCTTATCAAAAGCCCGATCGCATTCTTCTACCATCGCTTCATTAGCTTTAGTTAAATCATCAATCCATTTACAAGAAAGTCGAAGGGATTCTTCCTTTTTATCTACTTGGATGACTGCATATAAAAGTTGATTTTCTTTTAACAATAAGTTTTTCTGCTCAAACAAATCAGACCATATAGGCATCTCATACCGATCCATGCCATCGCTAACCATCAAGATGGCAAATTTTTTTTGCGTTTTAGAAGAGACTCGTATTTCAGCTGTCTCTACAATCAAAGCTGCTCGGAAGACAGCATTGTGCTCTAAATTCTGAACATGGCTTAAAGGTATGCAAGAAAGGCGCGTGATAATCTCACGATAAGCATCCATGGGATGACCCGTTAAAAAAAAGCCCAAAAGTTCTTTTTCCCGCAAAAGAATATCCAAGCGGGAGGTCTTCTTTTTTACTTCGGGAGGATGCATAAAACGAGATTCGGAGGACTCTCCCATCAAAGCAAAAAGGGATAAGACGCCAGCTGAAGCTTCTTGCTTTTCTTTTAGCACAGTCTCATAGATAGGATCAATACTTTGCCTTAAGCTATCTCTCGACCAGCTAGTAAAATCAAAACATCCTGCATCCACCAAGTTTTCAATAACCTTTTTGCCCACTTTAGTGTTATCAATTCTTTTAATAAATTGATATAAGCTTGTATAAGGGCCGCCTTTATTTCTTTCTTTAATAATAGCTTCCACGACTCCTTCTCCCACTCCTTTAATACCTGCCATGGCGAAACGAATTCCTTGAGGAGTAGCAAAAAAGGTGGCATGCGCTTCATTAACGTCTGGCTGTAAAATGGCAATACCCATTTCTTGGCATTCTCCAATAAATTTAGTTACCTTTGTTAAATCATCACTATCACACGTCATAAGAGCAGCCATCCACTCATTAGGGTAGTTAGCTTTCAGATAGGCAGTCACATAGGAGAGATAGCCATAGGCAGCTGCATGGGATTTATTAAATCCATAGGCAGCAAATTTTTCCATTTTATCAAAAATTTGCATCGAGGTTTCTTCATCAATCCCGTTTTCCAACGAACCTAAACGAAATTTTTCTCGTTGCTGAAGCATTTGATCCCTATCTTTTTTACCCATAGCACGCCGCAAGACATCTCCTTCACCTAGCGAAAATTTAGCAAGCTTACTAGCTATCTGCATCACCTGCTCTTGATAAACCATAATGCCATAGGTTTCTGCAAGAATATCATTCATCCATGGATGATCATATTCAATAGGTTCACGGCCATGCTTTCTATTAATGAAAGAGGGAATCATGTCCATAGGGCCTGGTCGGTAGAGAGCTCCTACGGCAATAATTTCTTCAAACTTATCCAAATGGAGCTGGCGTGCCAAATCTTGCATGCCTGCAGATTCCAGCTGAAAAATGCCTAAAGTTTTTCCTTGGTTTAAAAGATTAAAGGTAGGCTGATCATCTAAAGGAAGATTAATCCAATCAATGGCTTTACCAACCCTTTGATAAATTGCCTTTACACATATATGGATAGCGGTCAGTGTTTTAAGGCCTAAAAAGTCCACCTTTAGCATTCCCACTAATTCAACAGGTTTCATGGAAAGCTGCGTCACTGGCATATCAGAATCTTTAGAAAGGCAAACGGGTATAAAGTTAGTCAGCGGTTCTCCACTGATAATGATGCCTGCAGCATGAATACCCGTATTACGAATAGATCCCTCTAAAGTCTTACCTATATCGATGATGCGTTGAGCATCTTCGTCCTGCTCATACATGGCCCGTAAATCTGGATCTTTTTCTAAAGCTTTCTGGAGGGTAATATTGAGGTCATCAGGTACAAGTTTAGCAATCGCATTCACCTTAGCTAAAGGAACACTTAATACCCGTCCTACATCTTTAATGGTCATTTTAGCTTTCATGGTGCCAAAAGTAATGATCTGCGCAATATTATCTTTACCATATTTTTGAAGGGTATAGTTAATAACCTCACTGCGCCCATCCATACAAATATCTACGTCAATATCAGGATAAGAAAGCCGTTCAGGATTAATGAAACGCTCAAAAAACAGATGAAAACGCAGAGGTTCAATATCGGTCACTCCAATCAGGTAAAGCACAATAGAACCAGCCCCCGATCCTCTGCCTGGTCCTACAGGGATCCCTTGACGTTTGGCCCAATTGATAAAATCCCATACAATCAGCAAGTAATCGCTCATCCCTTTGGGAACAATAATGTCCATCTCATATTTCAAGCGCTCTTGTACAATGTCAAGGGGATCTTTTTCAGGAAAGATTTCTTTGATTTTATTTAAACGTTCAGGTGTATACCGCTTGGTGATACCTTCCTCACATAATTGCCATAGGTAATTTTTAACGGCCTCGGCTTGTTCCTCTTTAGTGTAATTTTTTCCCTCAAGAGCAGGGGGTAAGTAGATGGGATAATGCTTGGTTTTGAAATCAATCGATACATTACATTTCTCAGCAATTTCCAAGCTATTAGATAGAGCTTCTGGAAAATCGCTAAAAAGCTCAGCCATTTGCTGAGGAGATTTAAAATAGCATTCATGAGAGGGATAAGTACGACGTTTAGGATTAGGCACGCGAAATTTTAGATTGCCGTACGAGTCTTTTTCCCACATTTCAGTAGGCTCCCCAGACTGAATATTAAGTAAAATCTCATGCGCGCGCCAATCAGCGCGTTCAATGTAATGGCTATCATTTGTAGCCACGACCTTTATATTAAGCTCTTTTGATATTTCTATAAGAGTAGCGTTAATTTTTTCTTGTTTTTGTATATAGTCTTGGTAATATTGCTGAAGCCAAGTTTCTTGATGCAAGCCATCCTGGCGAATATCTTGATCTGTCATCCGATGGCGCTGTAATTCAAGATAATAATCGTCTCCAAAGAGCTCTTGATACCAACGGATTTTGCTCATTAAGCTATCTTTTGTGCCATTCAAAGCTTCATAAGCGATTAAGCTACTTTGGCAACCTGATAGGCAAATCAATCCTTCACTATGAAGCTTAAGCACTTCGTGATCGATGCGTGGATGGTAGTAAAATCCCTCTAGATAACCGATGGAAGTTAACTTACATAAGTTGTGATAACCAGCTTTATTTTTAGCTAAAATAATTAAATGAAAATTAGTACGTGCTCCATATTCTTTTTTTTTGTCGAATCGCGACTCGGGTGCAACATAAAACTCACAGCCTAAGATGGGTTTAACACCCACATCTTTACAAGCCTTATAAAAATCAATGGCCCCAAACATGTTACCATGATCTGTTAAAGCCACTGCAGGCATATGAAAAACAGCTGCTTTTTTGGCAATAGCATGCACATCAGCAGCAGCATCTAAGATGGAAAATTGAGAATGGACATGTAAGGGAACCCACATAAATATAATCTATAGCAATTATTTAAGAATTTAGGTTCAAGTATACCGTATCTTATGAGATCGAGTAAACAAGCAAATAAAAGGCTATCAGAAATTTAGCAAGGAGCGATTCCTTTTTGGCTGCTTGGCCTTGTAAATAGGATGATGGCTTAAACTCCTTGTAAGAAGAAAAGCAGGAAGAATGATAGATAAAATCCTTTGAAAGCTAAAATTTATTCTCTAAAAAGGGACTGAGTTCTTTTTCAAAGCGCTTGCTAATGAATTTATAAAAACCTACTTAAAAGAGCCCAAATTTTTACGGTTACTTCTAAAGTAGGAAGGTTAATGATAAAAAAGCTTTTTTATCTTAGCAAAAATCCATGCGAGTAAATGAACAGCCAGATCTTCTTGCATCCTACTTCCATGTTCTGGCCCTCACATTGTTTTTTTTTATTCGCTCAATTTCTTGCTCTTAACACGAAGCTTATCCAAGAAAAGGATCTTCCACAAACACGCATGGATAAAATTTTCACGTTTTTAATAAACCAAAAAAAAACAATTCCATTTAAGAAATTTAAAGGGGAAGAATTTCTGTTAGGAACGGCTTTTTGCTGTCACCAGTTTTTTGTTTTCACTAATCGCCCACAAAGGGAGAAGTAAAAGAACAGCTATTATACAAGAAATTCCTAAGCACCAAAAAAAGCCATCCCATCCCATTTCCTGGGTAACCTTGCCAAGAGGATAGCCTGCAACAGCAGCTCCCATATAGGCAAATGTGCCTGCAAACCCGGTAGAAGAAGCTGCAGCCTTCTTATGAGAAAGCTCAGCGCATGCTACCCCAATCAACATCTGCGGGCCAAAGATAGCAAAACCTATTGTAAACATGGCTGCTGAATCTACTAAAGGATAACCTGCGGGGACAAACCAGAAGAAAGCAATGGCAATAAACATAAGTACAGCAAAAAGTACATTAACGGGTCCTCTTTTAGCAGCGAAAAAATAGTCAGAGGCCCACCCTGCTGCTAAGCTGCCAAAAAAACCACCCACTTCGAATAAGGAGACACAGCCATTGGCACTCAGCTGATTATATCCTTTGGTTTCTATCAAATAAAGGGCAGTCCAATCATTAATCCCTGTACGAACAAAATAGACAAAAAAATAAGAAATAGCTAGCATCCAAATGTATTTATTTTTTAAAACATACTCCACTAAAACTTCACGCGCTGAGAGCTGTTCATCCTCTGCTTGGCTACCATTCCCGGAATAATCGTTGCGAAATTTTTCTATAGGAGGTAACCCTAAAGATTGAGGAGTATCCCTTAAGCGATTAATTAAATAAAAACCTCCTAGAATACAAATCATTCCAGGCACATACATAGCGGCTCGCCAGCCACCAAAATAATATGCGCAAAATCCTACAATCCAAGGGATTAAAAAAGCGCCTACATTGTGAGAAACGTTCCATGTCGACCACCATGAGCCTCTTTCTGATTGAGAATACCAATGAGTTAAAAAACGTGCACATGGCGGCCAACCAAAACCTTGAAACCATCCGTTTAGCCCCCAAAAAATGGCAAACAAGAAGAGGTTAGAAGATAAGCCAAATAAAATATTAATTATGCCTGTAATAATAAGGCCAAAAGCCATAAAGTAACGAGCATTTGAGCGATCGGAAATAATGCCACTGGCAAATTTGCTAAAGCCATAGGTGATGGAGAAAATACTTGCTAAAATTCCTAGCTGGCTTTTATCGAATCCTAATTCAGCAATAATGCCAGGCATCGCAAAAGTGAAGCTTTTACGGGTAAAATAATAAAAAGCATAGCCTATAAACATGGAATATAAAATTCGTATACGCCAATAATTATAAAGATGCTTAACTTTTTCTTGATCTTGAATTTCCGGTAGATAGGGTGCAGGCCTTAATAATCTAAGCAACCAATTCACGCAATGCTCCTAAAAATTTAAATGATTTTTTGAAATTTTCACTGTTTTGATAGATAAGGATTCTTATAACGGGGGGATCAATTTTACACAAGCGCAACATTTTATCAGCAGCTACGCTATTAATCCAATTAAAAATTTAGTTAACAATAAATTAGATTGACCTTAGCTGCCAGATATGCTAGAAATGCAGCTCATAAAATTAAATTCTACCATCTAGGATTTTTAAGAATAAATAATAATGATAAAAATTACCGTAAATCCGCATGAGAGCCCAATCGTTAGCATTTTTGACCAAGAAACTATAATTATTGGTTCAGGTACAGGATCTATGAAAGCTGATCTAATTCTACCTGATGCGGCTATACAACCTATTCATATAAAAATTGTACACAAAGGGCAGCAGTGCCAAGTGATCAATTATGCAAATGACCCTTTTGCAACTTTAAATGATGTGCCTTTTGGTAAAAAAAGTATAAAAGAGAGTGGCATCTTACAGGTTGGGAGCCATCTTATTCAGATAGAACTCAAGTATGTAGAATCTGTAAAAGAGGATGATAAAACACTTTCTTCTATAAATGAGCCTTTAAATGTTACGCTAGAAGGGCTACTTGAATGGCAAGCTTTGGAAAGAAAGCTCCCCCTTCCCCCTTCTTCTATCTCTGAAAACTCTTTAAAAAGCTCAAACTTTATCTCTAATCCTTCCCTTATGTCCCCTCAGGAGAGTAGCAAATTTCCTCTTCAAGAAGAGGTTAGCTTGTTGGAGCAGAAAAAATGGGCAAAGAGCCAGCTTGAGGAAAGGGAATTAGAAGATTTAATGCATGAAATTGAGCAATTTGGAATCAAACACTTTAAAGAAGAGAGCTTGCCTACCTATTTAGCTAGTGAAAAAGATAGCTCTTCCCTCTTTTTGCAAGAAAAAATTGAGGTAGGGAGCTTAGGTAACCAAACGCAAGAGTCCTCTTTTTTGCAAGAAGATCCAGTCGATCACTTTCCTACTCTCCCCACCATGCTTGCGCCAAAAAGCCGCCCTGAATATCAAGTAGGTGAATTTGACGATGAGGGCGAAACTTGGAATACAGAAAAAGAAGAAGCAGCGGTTACAGGGGTAAAAATTGAAGAGACAAAAAATCTTATTGATTGGAAATTTCTTACGACTCTTGTCATGACTCTTTTATTTATCCTTGGACTTGTCGCTGGCGCTCTTTATTTTAATATCAGTGCCAAAAATGAAATAGAAGAAATGAAAGCTGCAGAAGGTGTGGCTGATATAGCTATGGCGCTTAAATATGCTCAAATACATTATATTAAGCCTCAAAAAAAGAATTGGTCCGATCCCGAATTTATCAAGAAGAGCCTTGCTCAAGTCATTCCTCATGACTACCCCTCCTTAACAAACATCGATCAGCATGGGCATTTGAATGAAACCTCTTACTCTTTAAGGATTTATACGAGTACCGATTTTTCGCAATTTCTCGTTATCGCGCAACCAGCACCTAGTGTCCTTCAATCATTAATTCCTAAAACTGCTATTGTTATCGATTCTAAGCTCATGCAATTGCGGAAAGTTGCTGACATGAAAACTCTTAATCGTTTATTGGTAAATTCCAATAATTTAGATAATTCTAATGCGGTGGAAGTAACAAATCTTGTGAAACAGGGTAAGCTAATTCTTTTAAGCACACTGGCGCAAAAACGTAAAGCCCCAGACTTCTCTCCCCCTAAAGCTCTCATCCTGCTTCGCCCTGGGGCAGAAAATTATATTTACAATGCACCTCGCTATTACCAATTAGGCGAAACGATCATCAAGCGTGCTATCCAATTGATGCAAACACCAGGTAATGTGCATGAATTATCCCGCTTAAAGCAAGAAATAAGCCTTCTATCAAAGATGTCAAATATGGTGCTTTATTTTTCGGACGGGATTCAACTTACCTTGGAAGCTCAAAAAGCCATTGCAGCTTTTACTTCTCCTGGGAGCTTTTTGACGGCCTACTTAAAATTTAATCCTGAGGGCATGATCCTAAGTAGCCATCTTATCATTGATGATGAAAGCTCACCTAAAACTTTTAACGATTCGTCAAAAGTTGCTAGCTCTACCTTGCCTGCTGATCATGAATTTTTGGTAGAGCTGGACTCTAACAACCCCCATGCTCTTTCCTTAAACATTCATCCTTTGTTAGCAAAATTAAAATATTTGCGCCAATCACGCGAGGAAGTGCTTACCCCTCTTAAAAATCAAATGATCAATCTTATAAAAGAAAATAGTGAGCATCCCACGGAAGAATTTGAAAAAAAAGCTAAAGATTTATTTCAAAAATATTACACCTTAGAGCTAGAACAAAGACATCATCTGATTCAATCCATCCTTCAATTGACAGAAGAATATCCCTTAATGCCCGTTAAAGAATTCAAAGGCTATCTAGAAAAGGCGGGCTTAAGCCATTTAAAGCTTAATGCCATTCATCATGATCATCAAGCCCTTTTGCAAAAATATAGAGAAAAAATAAAACAAGCGGAAAACATGAACGAACTTGCTACCTTAGTCGATGCTGTTACCTCTTGGCTCGTTATAAAAAACTTTAGCGATCTTGACGAGTTAGAAATGGATCAAAAAATCATCAAAAACACCCTAATCTCTCAACTGAATTTCCTGCTTTTTTCCTCCCATCCTCGGCCTTTGTCTTTGCTAAATAATGAAGAACAGGCAGCGGCACTATTTAAAGTTTTAAAATTTTGTACTTTAGACACCCCTGATGATGAAAAATATTATATGGATGAGCTTGAAAAGTTAAAAAAATCTTAAAACTTTTTCCATAGGCCTATAGTAGCCTCTACAGAAGCGCTGTCTCTATCCTCTAAAAATAGATCAGCTCTTTAAAAGCTGATCTTTTCTTTAAAGGCAAGTTTTTACTTAAGAGAGCCTACTTAGGAAAGAATTAAATTTTGTTTTTAATTTATAGGCCTAAATTTTTAAAAAGGCAGTGAATTTAGGCCTCCTTTTTAAACCTTCCACTCTTCCTCTTCCGCCTCAGTCATATTTTCTGAAGAAGATGAATGGGAAGAAGAGCTTTTCACCTGTTCTGTTTTTTTAAAAAGAGCTTCCATTAGAGGAGAACTAGACTGGGGTTTGCTAGGCTTTTCATTGGGTTTAATAGAGTTAAGCTTTTTGCCTTCTATAATTTGTTGCATAAGGGCTGCCCTATCGATGGGTTGCCCTTGGGAGCTATTCCCTTTTTTAACTTGTGTAGCCTCGTGAGGATAATTTTTTTCTTTTTTAACCGCAAAGGTCGGCTGGCTATCCTCTAAGTTTATTGGCTGGCTGCTATCTTTTGGGCTTCCCATGTCTTCTTCTACCTCTTCTTCCTCTTCGTCAGAATCATGCATGGCTAATCGACGTTTCATGAGGTGCTCTACGATGTCGTAATCTTGCTTCTTTACTGTTTCCTTACTTAATCCTGAGGAAGAAAGCTTCTGGTGAGCCACCGATTGAGTAATCTCCGTGGTTTTCAAAAAAGATGGAGGGGGAGGAGCAGTAGGAATAGCTATGCTAGTCTGCAGGGTATCTTTTGTTGGTAAAGAGGGAGGAGGAGGTGGCGCTAAAGGAACGTTGCTAGCTAAACTTTCTTCGCGCAGGGAAGATGGTGAGGGAGTGAAGGCTAATTCTTGGGCAGTAGGCTCCTTTATTGAATGGATTTCAGGAGGTAAAGAGATATTTGCTTGCTCTTCTTGTTTTTGCATACCCCTGGTTTTTTCATCGTCTGGGGGCGAAGCTGTGATTTCTTTTGCTAGAAGTGGCGAGGCCACCGGTTGTGCCCGAAGACCTATTAAAAAGGAGATAGAGCCTTCCTTTACCTCTACTTGACCAGAAATCCAAGGCCTAACAAGCTTTTCTATGCTTCTTGAACCTCCATTTATTACGGAACTATTTTTTATCTCTCCTTTGTTTTCCGCTCTTGTGAAGATGGATTTAACAAGATTTATGATTTTAATCACATGGTTATTCATCCGCTTAATAAAATCACTCTCTTTTCCTTTCATGGCTGCTTGTCGGTGAGAAGGAATATGTACAGCTGGATCTTTTTTTTCCTTGAAAGAAGCTTTTTCTTGAGTTAAAAGCGCAGCTTTTGGATCAAAGCTAGGAATACGAAAATCATTCATAAATCTCTCCAAACATTACCATTTATAAAAGCTTAATTAAATTATTTTATAAAAATTAAACCATCTAAATTTATTATAACATAATTCATATATTTTAATTAAAATTTATTAATTTTAGATAACAAATGAAGATTAAACAATTGAAGTAATCAAGAAAAAAAGAGTCATTCATTCTCTCTTTACGCTTTATTTCCTATCTACTATACTTCGCCCACTTAATCAGGAGATCTTTTACCATGACCATTCCCTCAGCACCCGGCGTGTTTGATATTTTGCCTATAAGTATAGAAGAGCCTTGGCGTAATTCCTACCTATGGAATTATATTGAAAATATTATACGTGAGACTGCTACCTCGTATGGTTATAAAGAGATACGTACTCCTATTTTTGAAAGAACTGAACTGTTTATACGAGGAGTAGGTGAATCAAGTGATATCGTCTCCAAAGAAATGTATACCTTTCAAGATAAAGGAGATAGATCTCTTACCTTACGCCCTGAAGGAACAGCTCCTGTCATTCGAGCTTTTATTGAGCATCAACTTCATACTCAAGCCCCTATCCATAAGATGTTTTATATAGGGCCTATGTTTCGTTATGAGCGCTCTCAAGCTGGGCGTTATCGTCAGCATCATCAATTTGGTGCTGAGGCAATAGGAATTTCAGCGGCAGAGCAAGATGCCGAACTTATCGATTTAGTTTATAATGTCTATCAAAAATTGGGATTAAAGAATCTACAGGTTCATATTAATTCTTTAGGCAACCCAGAAAGCCGCAAATTATTTAAAGCTTCTTTGCAAGCTTATCTAAAGGGCCGTTATGAGCAGTTATCTAAGGATAGTCAGCGGCGTTTTACCCTCAATCCGTTAAGAATTTTTGACTCTAAAGAGCCTCAAGACCAAGCCATTATAAAAGATGCTCCTCATATATTAGACTTTTTAGACGAAGAGAGTGCCAAACACTTTGCAGCAGTTAAACGCCTCCTCAATAAGCTCCACATTCCTTATTCTATTAACCCAAGGCTTGTACGTGGCCTTGATTACTATAATAAAACTGTATTTGAAATTACTTCTGGCGAGTTAGGCGCTCAAAATAGTGTAGGAGGAGGAGGTCGCTATGACGGCTTAATGAAAACCTTGGGTGGACCCGATCTGCCTACTATAGGATTTGGAACGGGCCTGGAAAGAATTTTACAAACCATGTTAAAGCAACAAACTTGGATCCCACCTGCTCCGGCTTTAGAGATTTTTCTTATCCCTCTGGGAGAACAAGCTAAAGAAGTGTGTTTTTCTCTTTTGCAGGACTTGCGCCTCCATGGCATTCCTAGTGACATGGATTTGAGTGGCAAAAAATTAGCCAAGGTCATGCACTATGCGAATCAGCTACAGGCAAAACATGTGGTCATTATAGGGGAAGAAGAGCTTAAAAACCAAGAAGTTAACCTTAAAAATATGCATTCAGGAGAAAGCGTAAAAATTCCTTTAAACAACCTAGCGAAAATCTTAAGGCTTGATTTTAAAAATGAGGATTTTTTGAAATTAATCATGGATATTAGTCAATCTTTAAAAAATTCTCACGCTGTGGAATTTTTTATCCAGAAACTAGAGCATAAAGTAGAAAGCACTCAAGAAATGGTAGAGGGCCTTAAAGAGACAATGTTAAAAATGAAAAAAATTACTGATTGTTAGAGGAGTTATATGGTTACTTATCGCCGCACATTTAATTGTGGCAGCTTACGAAAAGAAAATATTGGGCAGGCGGTTACCTTGGCCGGCTGGGTTCATCGTCGTCGAGATCATGGAGGCTTAATATTCATTGATTTGCGTGATCGATTTGGTCTTACCCAGCTGGTTTTTGATCCTGAAAAAAATCCTCAAGCTCATAGGGATAGCGAAAAGCTACGCTCAGAGTATGTTATCGCCATTCAAGGAACAGTTATCC
This sequence comes from Neochlamydia sp. AcF95, assembly GCF_018342455.1. Lineage (NCBI taxonomy): Bacteria > Pseudomonadati > Chlamydiota > Chlamydiia > Parachlamydiales > Parachlamydiaceae > Neochlamydia > Neochlamydia sp. AcF95. Next base: position 14,624 of record NZ_JAEMUC010000037.1, read on the forward strand.
CCCGGCAAGAAGGCATGGCAAATTTAAAGCTTTCCACAGGGGAAATTGAAGTGCAGGTTCTTACAATTGAATTGCTTTCTAAAGCCAAGACACCTCCTTTTTCTATCTGCGATGAGCAGATTGAAGTGAATGAGGAATTACGTCTTAAATATCGCTACCTTGATATTCGACGTGGTGAGATCGCCAACAGGCTTGTTAAAAGGCATCAAGCGATGTTAGCGACAAGGCATTATCTGGATGAAAATGGATTCCTTGAAATTTCTACCCCACTTTTAGGAAAATCCACCCCTGAAGGAGCCCGCGATTATTTAGTCCCTTCTCGCATTTACCCTGGGTCCTTCTTTGCTCTTCCTCAGTCTCCGCAGATATTTAAGCAGCTATTAATGGTAGCTGGCATGGATCGTTATTTTCAGATAGCCCCTTGTTTTCGCGATGAAGATCTACGTGCAGATCGCCAGCCAGAGTTTACCCAAATAGACCTAGAAATGAGCTTCGGAACAGCAGAAGATCTCATCCCTCTCATTGAAGGCTTATTAAATAAAATTTTTAAAGCTTGTAATGAAATGGATATTCCTGTGGGTTTTCGCCGTCTTTCCCATCAAGAATGCCTGAAACGTTTCGGCACCGATCGTCCAGATATGCGTTTTGGCATGGAACTAGTTGAGCTGCAAGACCTGGCTGCCCAATCGACCTTTGCTGTTTTTCAAGAGCAAATCAACAGTGGAGGCACGGTAAAAGGTTTATGCGTTAAAGGCGGCCAGGATATTTCGCGTAAAAACATCGATGAATATACTGATTTTGTGGGACGTCTAGGAGTAAAAGGGCTCGCTTGGATGAAAATGCAAGAAGGAACATTATCCTCCAGCATTGCCAAGTTTTTCTCTAAGGAGCTGCAGAAAGAACTTATTCAAAGAATGGGCATGGAAAATGGCGATCTTCTTTTCATGATCGCCGATTCTAAATCTCGTACTAACCAAGCATTAGACCATCTAAGGCGACGATTGAGTCGAGACAGAAATTTAATTAAACCCCATCAGCTAGAATTTTTATGGGTGACAGATTTTCCCCTATTTGCTTGGGATGAAGACAACCAACGGTTAGTCAGTGAACATCATCCTTTTACCTCCCCTCATCCAGATGATTTGCCTCTATTAGATACAGATCCATTAGCGGTACGTTCATCAGGCTATGATATTGTGCTTAACGGCTATGAAATTGGAGGAGGCTCTCAGCGCATTCATAATAGTGACTTGCAAAAGAGAATATTTGAGCTTCTCAAATTATCCGCCGAAGAGCTAAAAATTAAATTTGGATTTTTTCTTGAGGCTCTTAGCTATGGAACTCCTCCCCATTTAGGAATCGCTCTAGGGTTAGACCGCATTGTCATGATTCTAAGCCAAACAGAAAACATTCGTGATGTGATCGCTTTCCCTAAAACTCAAAAAGCTAGCGATTTAATGCTTGAATGTCCTGCAAACGTTTCCTCTGAGCAATTAAAAGATCTTAAATTAACCATCGAAGAACCTGGATTTTCGTGGACATAATTTAGGTAATTAACCTAACGTGTTGTATATTCAAAAAGAATGGAGGTTTGATCGCGCTATGCTAAATAAAACAAAACTTTTAACTTTGGCCGGTATTAGTACCGCTCTTATACTAGGAACTTTAGTTGCTCATGAAGATACAACGTCTCATTCAGCGAAAAACTCTCTTCCTAATGCCAATAGCCACGCCAGTTCTACTACTGAAGTCGACATGAAAAAGCTATCTGAAGCTTTTGGTCACTTCATCGGCAAAAACTTAAAAAGCCCTGGGGTAGCCTTTGATTTAGATAGCATTATCAAAGGCATGCGTGATGGAGCAGAAGGTAAGGCTGGACCCATGAGCGATCAAGAATATGAAGCTCTTATGTTTAAAGTGCAAGAGCAGGCTTTTGCCAAGTTATCAGAGGATAATTTGAAAGCTGCGGAAGCTTTTATGGCAAAAAATGCTCAAGAAACTAATGTACAAACAATTGTGCCAGGAAAACTGCAATACATAATCCTACAAGAAGGCACTGGCACGGCTGTAGATGAGCATGGCACTCCTAGTATTAACTATACGGCCAAATATATTGATGGAACTGTTTTCGATAGTTCTGAAGCCACAGGAGGACCGGTCACCATTCCCTTAGACCAGACAACCGCAGGTTTTAGCAAAGGAATCAATGGAATGAAGGAAGGCGAAAAACGACGTTTATTTGTCCATCCAGATCTAGGATTTGGTAAAACAGGCCAGCTACCCCCCAATTCAGCTATTATTTTTGAAGTTGAGGTAGTAAAAGCTAAAGGAGATACAAAAAATTTGAAAGATATCCCTGAGGCCACTGAGGAAGAAATGCTTTTACTTGAAGAAAGCGAAGCAACCGACTCAAAAAAATAAATTTATAAAATAAAAAGGCTGCATAGCAGTAAATATGCAGCCTTTTTACATCTTTTACCCTCTATATTTATATCCTGTGAAAGTAGTTCTTTATCAACCCTGCATCCCTCAAAATACTGGCAATATTGTACGCACATGCGCAGTAACTGGCAACGACCTTGTTCTAATTCCCCCTTTGGGGTTTAGTATAAGTGATCGATGGCTCAAAAGATCGGGTTTAGATTATTGGGAAGGCGTCAATGTTCAACTTATTGAAAACCTAGAGGAGCTGCTAGAAAGTTCTTGCCACTCTTTTACTTTTTTCTCTAGTAAGGCCACCCGTTTACATACGGAAGTGAACTATCAAGCTAATGATTATCTTATTTTCGGTTCTGAAACAGCAGGATTACCGCCTATCTTTTTCCAAAAATGGCCAGAGCGCTTTGTACGCATTCCTATGATTGAGGGAGTGCGTTGCTTAAATCTAGCCACTTCCGTAGGAATAGCTGTCTATGAAGCTTGGAGGCAAAATCATTTTAAGCAAGCAAAAGACAAAAAAAATTAATTAGGCTAGAGCGCGAGCCTTTTTGCCTTACAGGGCAAAAGGGCCCCCACTAAAGTGGTCTGCTTTACTCTTTTCTACCTAAACGAATAGATGAGCTACACCTACCCTCTTTTAAAATTTAAAGGCTCACCGTAATAGCCTCTTTAAGATCTTGTTTAGATTTTACTCCTACAAAGCGTTTAATTTCCTTGCCTTCTTTAAAAACGATAAGTGTAGGGATAGAAGTTACACCATATTGAGCTGTAACTTTTTGAGCTTTTTCAATATCTACCTTAGCGATAGTAGCTTGTTCGGCCAGCTCTCCTGCTAATTCTTCAATTATAGGGGCTATCATCTTACAAGGACCACACCAATCAGCAAAGAAATCTACCAAAGTCACGCCTGTTGCTATAGTGGTTCCAAAGTTATCATCATCTAAATGCTTTAAATGTTCTGACATGCAATTCTCCTTAAAATGTATGGCATCTTCAAATGTATCTTATCCTATGCTGTTATTTTTGAGCGAGGTTCAAAAAAAAGATTACAAGAGAATTTTTTTATAAAGCAAGAGCATTAAAAAACTTAAATTTCTTTAATGGATAAAAGCTTTAGCTCTTAAAAGTATAGGTAGCCTTCATAATTAGAAGGTATTGTTCGCTTAGAGCTTTGGACTTGTCTACTTTAAGAGAATGAGGGCTGCTTATCTTAAGGGCTTCTCTTCTACATTTTCTTTTGCTGAGGACAACTTACGGGCTTTTTTGCCAAAAAATTCACAGTAAGCGGGAGTGTTTTTTTTCAAAATGAGAAGTAAATATCATTAAAAATTTTAAGATTTTATTTAATCTTTAAAAGCTTTCTTCGTAAAAAGTTTTCCCTTCTCTTAAAAACACAAAAAAGCCTCTTATCAGGGTGGAGAGATTACTTATCACCTTTGTTATGCATTTTTTTTAATTTTTGATTAAAAACTTCATAAAATTTAAGCATTAACTTTTTTAATGCCTTAGGACTTCACAGCTTAAATGGCAATGAAGGAGTGTATCCTTAAATTTTGCTTAAGTAAAGGCACCTAATCATCCCGCCATCTTATAAAGCTGAAAAAACAGGCTTCTTATGGCTAGCTTAGCTATATAGACAAAGCAGCGAAAGGCTTTTTATGATTTTTAAATTCCTTTAATCCAATCTTTAAATTCAAAAGATATATGTTGAGTTTTACAAAAGCTTTCATTATTATCTTTTCAACCGTTTGGTGGCCATTTTAATGATATCAGAACGTATATTTACGCTTATTCATCTTACTTGTTTCCTACTTTCCTTCACCTTAAGTGCTAATGAGGATAGGTTAATGCCCATAAAAGAAATCCCTTTAATCCTTAATATGGAGAATTTAGAAGATCTTCCCAAAAATTTTCGGATGACTACGCCCTGTTATCTAGCTAAGCACAGCAATCCTTCTCTTCCCTCAGTCGAGGGTCTTCTCAATTTAAATGCTTCGGCAAGCGGACAGTTTTCGGCAAATGGCCTTCTTCAAATTTTAAAGACTATTCCTTATAACCGCATTATGGTTATTGATTTACGTGAAGAATCCCATGGTTTTATCAATGGCATGGCAGTGAGCTGGTATGGCGAGAGAAACTGGCATAATAAAGAAAAAACTTTTGAAGAAATTCAGTGGGATGAAAATGAAAGATTGCAAAAGCTGTTAAGAAATAAGCAGGTGCATCTTCATGACAAATATACTTTTAATCCTTCCTCTACTGTGCATGTTAAAGAAGTTTATACAGAGAATGATTTAATCTGCAAAATGGGAATTCACCATGTACGCCTTCCGTTGACCGATCATGTTAAACCTGGCGATGAGCAAGTCGATCGTTTCATCGAACTTATAAAGGCTTATCATTTGACCCACGAAAATCCTGGTTACTGGCTCCACTTTCATTGTGCTGCGGGTAGAGGGCGAAGCACAGCCTTGATTGCTATGTACGACATGATCCGCAATGCTTCAAAGGTTTCTTTCAAAGATATCCTTAAACGCCATGCCCTGATTGGAGGCAAAGATTTAACAGTGCCTTTTGAAGTAAACGACTGGAGATACCCTTACCATTTTGAAAGGCTGGAGTTTATGAAAAATTTTTATAAATATTGCCTAGACAATCCTAACCTCGAGCAAAAGTGGTCCTCTTGGATTAGTAAACTAAAATATTAACCCCCTTTTCCTTAATTTTAATATGTCACACTCCCTACCTTATCTTGTCTTAGCCTATTACCATTTTCCCCATTTACCTGATCCACACGCAGAAGTAACCGCCCATAAAAAGTTCTTTGAGGGACGCGATGTCACTTGCCGTATATATATTTCAGAAAATGGAATTAACGGCCAAATGTCAGCCTCTCGGGAAGATGGCCAAGCTTATATGGATTGGATGCATGCTAGGCCAGAATTTAAGGACATGCATTTTAAGCTTCATGAGTACCATGAACACGCTTTTCCGCGCTGTACTGTCAAATATCGCAAGCAACTGGTAGCTGTGGATGAAAGAATAGATTTGAGTAAGCGCGGTGAACATGTCTCCCCTCAACGATGGAAAGAGATGCTGGAAAAAAAAGACGACCATATTCTCATTGATGTAAGGAATGATTATGAGTGGAAAGTTGGCCACTTTGAAGGAGCAGAACTTCCTCCTTGTGAAACCTTTAAAGATTTCAAACATTACGTCGAAGATCTTAAAGAGAAAATAGATCCTCAAAAAACTCCCGTGATGATGTACTGCACCGGAGGAATTCGCTGCGAACTTTATTCTTCCATCCTTATTAAACAAGGTTTTGATAAAGTTTATCAATTAGAAGGAGGCATCATCAATTATGGTTTACAAGAAGGTAGCGATTATTGGTTAGGCAAACTTTTCGTCTTTGATGATCGCTTGACTGTACCTATCAGCAAGGAAGAGACAAAGACTATCGCCACCTGCCATCATTGTAACCAACCTTGTGATACCTATTTAAATTGTGCCAATATGGATTGTAACGATTTATTTATATGTTGTAATGAATGTTCAAAAAAGTATTTAGGGTGTTGCCAAGAGCAGTGTCAACAGGCGGAACGAGTACGTCCTTTTCAAGAAGATAGACCGCATAAGCCTTTTAGGAAAAAGCATAAATATATAAATATAGCTTCTAACACTCCCAAATAGGCTTTAAATAAGTATAAACGCTTGAAGGCTTGAACTTGTTTATATATATTTTATTCATAAGCTAGGAATGAAGGGAAATGTCTAGATTTTCCCTTTATTTTCCAGGCAATATCTAATAAGGCTTAGCATACGCTTTTGCGTTTCTTCTAGTACGACTGTCAAGCCAGGTTTAATACCTTTTTCTGACAGTTCAAAAGCTTTCATGGTATTGCAGATGCGGCCATCTAGGCGTATACCAATGCCCTTAAGGCCTACCATATTGCCCCAATCTCCAAACATCTCTAACGTCATTTCGCAAGCCGTAATCATAAAAATAACTTGTTTCTCAGGATAATGATGGACGATTTCAAAGATTTTTCCTCCTATATAATGAATAGTAGGAATAAATAAAGGAATAATCGTCTCTTTTTTAGAGGCATGGACCGCTTTCCCAATAAAACATTGTTGGCAGACAGCATGGGCAGGATCATGTATACATTGATCGGTGAAACGACCAGATGGGCATTCAAAAGGTTTATGGCAATAAGAAAACCCTAAAACTAGTAAAGTGTTAGGCTGTTTTAACAGCATTTTAAACTGTTCTTCATCCTGAAGGCCATAATAAAAAAAATCGCCTTCTTTTTTATAGGGCTTAGGCTTTAAAATAGATTTTAAAAAGGCCCATCCATATTTTAAAGGATGTTTAAAAAAGCCTTTACGTATAGCACCTTGATGATCTTGGGTGATCATCCACTTTAAGCTTTTCCATTTAAGGTTTTTAGAGGTCTCTTTGGTTATTCCAGGCATAGCAGGCAATTGCTTTAACCTCTTAATAGGATGTTCTTTTGCTGCTTTGCTAGCACGTTCATCCCAAGCCTGTTCAGCCTCGCTCCAGCTTGAATGCTCATTCCACATTTTAAGTTTATTCATAAAACCTGTTATGATTTATCTGTAAAAAAATTTAGTATATCTTTTCTTTATGATATAAACAATTAGTAAAATATTTATGCCAGAAATAGCTTATAGCATTGATAAAGCAGCATCAGAGAAAGAAGGATTGTTAGCCGTAGCGATTGTAGAAGTACGCCATGAAGGATTTAACACAGTTCTTCACTCTTTTAACTCCCCTGTAACGACCACCCGCTGGAGCCAATGGGCAACTCTCAAAGATAAAGATCCTCAGCGCATTCTTAGCTTAAGAGATGCTAAGCTAGTGGATGGGTATCTTAAAATTCCCTATACCCAATCCATTCAAGCTCTCAAGCTATTGGCAGCTTCAGGAAAGCTTTTTTATAATGGAAAGAAACTTATCTGCGATTTCTTTACGCCCGTAGAATTTTATTATCGCATTCATGATCAGAGGGCGCATGGAATGCTAAAGTATCTAGACCAAGAGTTTAATCTATCAGCTTGCGATTTTATTTGCCGAGGGTCCAACCATTGGTTCATCAAAGGAAATATTCTTAAGCTTATCCATACGGAGGTTACCTGGAAAGAACTTAAGCAGATTTATTACGAACCTCTTGAGTTTTCTTTAAGCTACTTACTTGAAAGCAGAAGAGCAGCAGATGCAGATGTAGAATCTCTTGCGCGGATTGTCTATACAGACAGTAAACAGGAACAGGATCAGCAGGCTCAGCAACCGTTGCCTCTGCTGATCCTTAAAGATCGCTCTGGGGCTTTTGCAGACCTGTGGATGGATTATGGTGAGGATAAGCAATGGCCCTTTCATGATAAAAATATTAACGCTCACAAGCGCGACGTTGGGGCTGAAAAGAATTGGGAGAAAGATCTTTTAGAGACAGGGTTTATCCAAAAATTAGTCGGCCACTCTCACTACTATTGCCCTCTTGATCAAATAGCTAAGTCATTAACATTTTTATTAGAGATTGGATGGCATATTAAAGATTACCAGAGAAAAAAAGTTTATCTTTTGACTCACAGCCATTTAGATATTTCTATGAAGGGAAAAGAGATCATCACGCGCGGAACCTTTCATTTTGATACTTACCAAGCTCCTCTTCAAGAAGTAGCAGGAGCTTTTAATAAAAGTGAGCGTTTTGTTCAAATTGGCGAAGAAGCTATAGGCTTACTTCCCGAAAAATGGGAACTTGAAGGAGTTCCTACTCTTTTTAAAGAAGGGGAAATTGTTACGGAAGGTATAAAGCTAAAAAAACATCAAGTAGGAGTTTTAGAGAACTTCTTTCAAGCTTCCTCTCATCTTTCTTTAGATGCAGCGACAAGCAAATTAAAAACTGAGCTGCAAACCTTGGCTGAACTTCCTTCTATAGATCCTAGCCCTTTATTTCAAGGTTCCTTACGTCCTTATCAGCAACAAGGCCTCAACTGGTTAAACTTTTTAAAGCATTATGGCTTTAATGGAATTTTATCCGACGATATGGGCCTAGGCAAAACCGTGCAGGTTTTAGCTTTTTTGTCTCAGTTAGAGCATTTTAAGCCTGTATTGATTGTCATGCCTACCTCCTTGATATTTAATTGGCAACGAGAGATCGAGCGTTTTCTCCCCCACAAAAAGATTATCTTACATCATGGCCCATTAAGAGCACTGACAGAAGAGGATTTAGCTAGTGATACTATTATTTTAACATCCTATGCTACGATGCGCCTTGACCTAGCATTATTAGCTCCTATTGAATTTGCTGCCCTTATCTTAGATGAAGCTCAAGCGATTAAAAACTCCCTTACTCAAGTAGCAAAGGCAGCTTATCAATTACAAGGAGACTTTCGCCTACTCTTAACCGGCACGCCTATCGAAAATCATTTAGGAGAAATATGGTCCCACTTTCATTTCCTCATGCCCGAACTTTTAGGCGAGGAGAAAGACTTTTGTGCTGGTTTAAAAGCAAGCCAATCAGATAGCCGCTACTTACAAAACATCAAGAAAAAAATTCATCCTTTTGTATTACGCCGAAAGAAAGCAGAAGTAGCCAAAGATCTTCCCGCCTGTATTGAACAAACCGTATGGGTAGAGATGACTCCCTCTCAAAGAAAAATTTATGATAGCTATTTAGCAGGAATTAAAAGCCATTTGTTTACCAAAATAAATATGGAGGGATTGTCAAAGCATCGCTTGGAGGTATTTGAAGCTATTTTAAGATTAAGGCAAATCTGCTGTCATCCTCTTTTAATTTCCTCTCAATTAAATGAAGATGAACAGCTAGAATGCACGAGCGGAAAAATGGAGGCTTTTTTGCAGGATGTGAGCAACGCGCTGGCAGAAAAAGATAAAGTATTGATTTACAGCCAATTTACTTCCATGCTGCATCTTATGGCTCGTGAATTTAAAGCAAGGCAGTGGAGCTTTGTTTATTTAGATGGCCTTACTAAAGATCGTGAAAAGGTTGTTAACCAGTTTCAAGAGAATGCCGATATTCCTTTATTTCTTATTAGTTTAAAAGCAGGGGGAACGGGTTTAAATCTAACCCGAGCCGATCATGTCATGATTTTTGATCCGTGGTGGAACGAAGCTGCTGAAAAGCAGGCCATTAACCGAGCTCATCGCATTGGAAGAAACACGCCTGTATTTGCTAAGCGGTATGTGACTATAGAAACTATCGAGGAAAAAATCATGCGCTTAAAAGAGCAAAAAAAGTCAATGATAGAGACTCTTTTTGAAGAAGAAGGATCCTTTGCTCAATTAACCTTACAGGATTTAACTTATCTATTAAATTAAGTAAGGTACTTACTTTGTAACGTTTTCCCTGTGCTGACGCTAGCAAAGCCCTTCTTTACTCCCTAGAATAAGAAAAAGCATTAGCCTTTTTTTTATTTCCTTTTTTTAAAAGCTAAAGTAGCCACCCTCTCTCCTTTAGGTGAATTAATAGGCTCTTTAAGGAGCTAAGCAGGCAAAAAAAGTAGGGAAGTCTATGCATACCTTTAACTTAGGATTCAATTAGGGGCTTAAAGGAGCCTTATCTCCTTTTTCTTTTCCTATGGATTGACCCCTGGATGTAAATCATTTTAAGCCCTTATTTGCTCTTCCCCAGTGAATGAATACCTTTAATGGCATGGCACCGGTTTATAGGCTTTCTTCCCCTTCTTCTCCAACATGCCCGCTTTGATAGATCTCTTGAGCGGTTAGCTTAACCGTCTCCAATCCTCCTTCAAAACCTACTAGACGCATCAGACGATCGACTTCATAAAGTTCTGAATACATTTGATCATTTACGGATTCTAATACGGCAATCTTTTTAATTAATTCTGCTTTAGTCATAACTACCTCCCTCATTAAAGATGTGATATACTTTCCTTAATGCAAAAGGCATGCCATTCGTTTAAAAAGAGAAAAATTTTATTTATCTCTTTCACTTTTAAAGCATTATAAAAATAGCCAGCCAATTTAAAGTCCCTTATTTAAAAAAAGCATTCGTCTTTTTAGCCAATTTCCCCTTTTTAGGGGGTTATTTTCTTAAGATTGTTTTACTTCCCTAATCTTTAAGGGCTAATATTTATAGCTAAATTTATCCACACGAAAACTAAAGAGCAGTTCTTTTAAGCGTTCATGGAATATAAAAGGCTTTTTAGAAAATATGGGTTGCTTGGTACGTACTGCAGGGATCACGTTTGCCAGAAGATCTAACATAAATTTACTTTGCCGATAAAGATTTGCGTTAGAACTAGGTAGAACTTTCTTCCATCTTTTGCCTAGGTTGACTGGCTATCTAGATATACCTTACATACAATGACAGGATTTCTTAAAGATTCTTCGGCGGCATCATGGGCTATAGAAATAGCAAGATCTCTCAAGTAGACACGAAAATGTTTGATCTGCTTTAAAAGTTTGTGGAAAAACTTCCGCAACTTATGAGTGCTAATCCAGCACGGCAGCGCTTGTCATCCTTCTTGTAGACAACACCCCTTAGGGTACCCCCCCGTCTAAGCACACTGGCTAATTTGGCCTTTTTCTAGAGGGTGTTTATCTTTAAAAGCAGCTTGCAAGTTAGCATATAGGGTTCCAAGACACCGTGCACCCCTCAAAGATGTATGGTGCTGTTTTGCTGGCCCTTGGCTATTACGGAGCCAATGAGCTTAAGCAATACTGTTTGATCTTTCCCTTAATTTGAGGAATAGTTGATCCTTGATCACTCGCTAAGCAATGAATCTTCTGACCAACTAGCACTTTTAGAGTAACGCCATTTTGATAAGCTCTTCATCCATAAGCAATCACATTTCCTACAACTAGTGCTAGCAAATGTTTGTGGGTGAGGGCCTGAAGCCAACCCGTCATATCTATACACAAAAGCTTTTGGGAAAATTAAAAACTTATCTTGGCCTTAAGCGCTACTCTTAGCCAGCCGTATGAACTAGGCAATTTAGCCGCTAAGATAGTCCCTATATTCAAGCTACCAAATTAAGTTAGAGGCATGTGCTTTGTAAGGCTCTTTTCTCTTTTTAACTTGGAGCAAAGCCCTTCTCTCTATATGACATGAAAAAGCACCAGCCATTGTTTTTATTTCTCTTTTTTTAAAAGCTGAAGTAGTCATCCTTTCTCATTTTGGTGAATTAGCAGGCTCTTTAAGGAGCAGGCAGGTAAAAAGATTAATGTGAAGAGAAGGGCCCATTCTTTTTATATGGCGTTTTTGTAATGACTTAAGAGCTCTTCTCTCTTTTTTATCTTCATTCCCCTCAATCCAGACATATAAACTATCTTGAACTTTCATCTACTACCTTCCTATGGGATAAATATTTTTAATTTCATTCCCCTGGTTTATAGGTTTTCTTCCCCTTCTTCACCAACATGCTCGCTTTGATAGAGTTCTTGGGCAGTTAGCTTAACGGTTTCCAGTCCCCCTTCAAAACCTACAAGACGCATCAGACGATCTACTTCACAGAGTTCAGAATACATTTGATCATTCACTGATTCTAACACGGCAATCTTTTTAATTAATTCTGCTTTAGTCATAACTACCTCCCTCATTAAAGATGTGATATACTTTCCTTAATGCAAAAGGCATGCCATCTATCTAAAAGAAAAAAAATCTTATATCTCTCTCACAGATAATAACTTATAAAAACGACATTGCTTATAGAGGATATCGCTAGACGCCTAGATTCTCGCAAGTACACTTATTTAGATTCCGTTTTTCTTGGTTTGAGGATGTCTGACCTTAAGGCGAAAATAACTAATATCTTCCATGGGCAGATAAAGTTTATACCCATGATGCTTTCTTACTCCTCAGTACTCTGCACCACGATCGGTCATCTTAGAACACAAATATCTTGTTCTTCAAGCCAAGCGATGACTGATCATTTAAACATATCCCTTGTTGCTCACGCATTTTTTCTATTGTAGGGCTTGATAGAAACTACCTTAAGATAAGTATCGATTGTTTACTATTGATAAACGCCTTCCACGTTTTTAATAGTTCCTACTTAAGCAACTAACTATGAGATATTAAATGCCTAGATGTTCAGTTTCAATTTCGCCATGCGCTTCTTTTTCTTCCCTGGCTTTGTAAGAGCTTGTAGCTGGTCTTTTATTAATACCATTCCTTCTTAAAGCCATCTTAAGCTTCTCACGTTTTTAAGGCTTTTTTTGAAAAAATTTTAAAGATTGCCTCTTGCGCCACGCAAAACATATCTGTCTCAGCAAAATGAAAGCTTCTTGTTTCTTCAAGCTCATTACATACTCTTAATTGTCTATATGCAGGCTTCTGAAAGGCAAAATCTACACCAATTTTTTTGATAAGCTCGCCCAATCTGTTTCTTATGCTAAGGCTTTTGTGGTCCTATCTTGAGAAATTGCTTCTCCACCTTTCTCATAAAAATTTTTGAATATAAAAGCTCTTTCAAATATCCCCTCATCCTAACAGAGTCCGAAATACATGTTTTAATGTTTCAGCTCGTTTTAAGAACATTTAAGCTTAATTTTTGATAACTTTTTGATGAGTTGCTAAACCTGATATTTTGGTTTGGGTCTTAAGTCCTTACCGTAACTTTAACCCTATCACTGTATGACATAACATCAAGCTTTAGGGCTTTTAAAGAATATTTTCTTTATTTCTGTTACAGTTAAGGACGCTCTATTACAAAGAAAGACCTTTTTAGAAAAATTTTCTCCTAGCTAAGCTTTATCTTCAGGGAAATTAGTAATAGTATAGCCTTTTTTTATAATTTCAGTAGCGGTAGCTTTAACTGTATCTACTCCCCCTGCAAAACCAATAAGCTTCATTAATTGATCAATATAAGTGACTTCTGTACTTAGCTGATCATTAATAGACTCAAGAAGAGCAATTTTTTGCTCTAATTGTTTTTTGTTCATTTTTTTCCTTCTTGCTTTCATACCTGATATATTTTTTATGAATCGTTAATTGTAATAATCGGAAACATTCCTATATCCGCTATAAATCATACCCTCTGCTGTGGTCTTAAGTGTAGTAATACCATTTGCAAACCCAATCATTTTCATAAGTTCATGAATGTTTTCAATTTCAGTTATTAAAACATCATTCATTGATTCCAGATGGGCTAGCTTTTTATGTAACTCAGCGTTTTTCATTTTAATCCTTTAAGGTATAGCAAAAAAAGACATCCTCTACTAAAACATTTGTATGTTAAATTTATTTAAAGAATCGATCAAAATCAGGTAAACGCTTCATAGCATTTTCTTAGCACATTTCTCAGTTTTTTCCCTAAGAATTTAAAAAATTCTTTATCATTCCTGAGAATGATCTTGTAAGATATCTCTGGCAACTTCTTTAACTGATGATAATCCTCGAGGAAAACCAACAGATTTAAGAAGTTTATCGATATAAGCCAACTCTGTACTTAATTGATCTTCTACAAATTCCAAATAAGCAATTTTTTTAGCCAATTGATCTTTTGTATCATTCTTCTTCATAGTAACCCCCTCTCCTTGTTGAGTGTTGTAAGATGATAAGCAAAATAGATGCCAAAGACAGGTACTATTTAAAAATATTTGGTTTGGGTGCATGAACGGCCTCTAACAAGGCAAATGCTCATGGTTTTAGAAAAAGCTTTTCTAAGCCTTTGATAGAGAAGACAAAGCCTGTAAAAAAAAAGCTTTATGAATTTGCGCTCTCTAACTCACCTTACACAGACATAGAATTTCCTTGTAAATTTTGTAGTTTTTGATAGGCCATCTGATTGGCTTTAAAGATTAGTTTATATTTTAAAGCAAAGTGATCGAGAAGGGTTTTAATTTTTAGAAATTCAAGCTTGCAGTAAGCAATAAGAGAGGCAAAAATATGATTTCTTTGGGAGCGAGCAATTTTGTTGGGTGACTTCTGTTGGGAGCAAACAATTTTGATGGGTGACTTCTCAAGGCTAGCATTCTGCTTTATCGATTTGTGATAATCTTTCTATGCGTCACCGTTTGTGGTAGACGTCATAGATAGGGTCATAATCATGATTTTAAGTCGTTAGCCACAATAGGGAGAATGCCTGTAGAGCCGTCTTCGTTCTTGAAAATCTTTGTGATTAAAACTATAGGAAAAGCTAGCTTTTTGAGCCTATCCCGATAATCTGCCTATCCAAAACATTATAAGACTAAAATTTAACAACCCTTTCCAATATTTCACTTGTCTTTCCCAGCGCACAACGATTCTTCTAAACTTTCGTTGTAGCCAAGATGCGGCTCTTTCAACTTGCCACCTCCATTTCTTGAGCTGGCAGACAATCACCTTAGCTTTCTTGATAGCCCCTATTCTTCGCCTAGGTATAAAGGGATATATTTTCCTTTTTAGCAACTTCTCTCTAAGTTCCTCTGAGTCGTATCCTTTATCAGCTTCTAAAATAGGTATGACTTGGCAGAATTCATAAAGCCTTTGCAG
>NZ_JAEMUC010000038.1:0-16059 GCF_018342455.1 Neochlamydia sp. AcF95
TGGTTAGAATGGTCTAATTGGCGTCGTAAGCATCAAGCGAGTGCTTGTTACTACCATTATCAAAGGCAAAGAAAGCTATGTTTACATTTACCACTGTAGTACTAAGTAGCTTCACATCCGAGATAAATATCTATAAAGTTTAACGGTGATAACTTTTTCTGGGGAAAAAAGGATCTGAGGATAGGGGTGGTTAAAATTGGGAGAGCTTAGCAGCAAGCTTAAATATAGATAAAGTGCAACGTAAAGCGTTAGTATGGCGCCAAAATTTCAACAGCCGTTTTTTTAATTTATAAAATATATTTTAGAACATTAAACAATCATGCCTTATCGAAAAATTAATGGTTTTTGAGGGAAGGTATCTTTTAAATAAGGATTTTCAAAGAGTTGGAAAAAGCCAATTTTCAATCGGTAAATTGCATTTTGCTAGCCTCCCTCAAATTATAGAGGCCTAAAAATTTTTCCTTCTATCGTTAATAAATAGCATCGAAAATTTAAATTGCTTGGACTCTTAAGAGAATGCAAGAATTAGCGCCTTCTTACCAAAATAGGAATAGACTTTGATCAATTTATTTAGCTAATAATGATGGCCGATGAATACTTTCAGCCAGCATTTTGAAAAAAAACCCCACAGTTTTTTTTTCTAAAAAGATTGACTTAATCCTCAAAGTTATCAACAAATGATAAGAGTAGCTTTAAACCCAATTAAGTTAGTTAAAGCTGAGGCCGATTTCGTTATTTCATTCTTATGTCTACTTTCATCCTATTTATAATCGCTTCCCATCATGCTGTACATACAATTCGCGAATATGTATATTCAAACCTTTCATTACAAAAGGTACAATATGCTAAAAAAACGTTCACAAGTAGCTAAGAAGGACTGTTGGAATGTAGAATCTCTTTATTATTCTTTAGCCGATTGGCAAAAAGATTTCAGCTCAGTAGCTGAAATAGATAAATCTCCGCATTGGCCTCAATTGGCTCGCTTTAAAGGTAAGCTAGGAAAAGGTGCGCAAACTCTTAAAAAAGCTTTGGAAGTGCTTTTTGATATTTCTAGAAAGCTTTCTAAGCTATATACCTATGCACACTTGCGTCATGATGAAGATATTACTAATGATGAATATAAAGCAGCTTTGGCTAAAATCATTCACTTACACCATGCTTTTAACCAGGAAAGCGCCTGGTTTGAGCCAGAACTTCTTGCTTTGCCGGGTATAGAGTTAAAAAAGTTAATGACAGCCGAGTTTTTGAAAAGCTATCGTTTTTACCTAGAGAAAATAGTTCGGCTAAAAAAATATACCTTATCGGCAGAAAAAGAAGAGCTTGTCGCTTTATCGGGGGAGGCAATGTCTACAGGAGTTAAAGCTTTTTCTGCGATCAATGATGCGGATTTTAAATTCGAAAAAGTGAGCGATAGTAAAAGAAAAAAGCATGAATTGACGCAATCTTCCTACGGAGTATTCATACGAAATTCAGATCGCACTTTGCGGAAAAATGCTTTTGAGCAGATGCATAATAAATATATGCAGCATGAAAATACCATGTGTGAATTATTAAATGGAAATGTGCAAGCTCATATTTTTAATGCTCGGGCCCATAATTTCCAATCATGCTTAGAGGCTTCACTTTTGCCAAAAAACATCGACGTAAAGGTTTATCATTCCTTGATCGCTGCCGTAAATGCAAATATAGGTGTTCTCCATCAATATATTCGTTTGCGAGAAGAAGTTTTAAATTTAGGACCTCTTCATTTGTATGATATGTATGTTCCTTTAGCTAGTCACCTAGATATAAAAATGAGTTATGAAGAAGCAGAAGAGGCTGTAATAGAATCGGTTGCACCTTTAGGTACAGAGTATCAGAATATTTTAAAAAGGGGGCTTTTAGAAGAACGATGGGTAGATCGATATGAAAATATAAATAAGCGCTCTGGAGCCTACTCAAGTGGTTGCTACGATAGTATGCCTTATATTTTGATGAATTATAAAGGACTTATAAGGGATGTTTTCACGCTTGCTCATGAAGCAGGTCATAGTATGCATAGCTACCTAAGTCGTAAAAATCAACCTTATCAATATGCCGATTATCCTATTTTTTTAGCAGAGGTAGCTTCTACATTTAATGAGGACTTATTAATGCGTTATCTGCTCAAAAAAGCTCAATCTAAGGAAGAGAAAATATTTTTGCTTAATCAGCAAATTGAAGATATTCGTGCTACTTTATTCCGTCAAACCATGTTTGCGGAATTTGAGCTTTTTATTCATGAAAAAGCCGAAAAGAACATTCCCCTTACCCCACAAATGCTTAAAGAGCAATTCTTCAAACTTAATGCTCATTATTTTGGCCCTGCAGTAATCGATCGTTTAATAGAGTACGAGTGGGCAAGGATTCCCCATTTTTACTACAATTTTTATGTCTATCAATATGCTACAGGCATCAGTGCCGCTCTGGCCCTTTCAGAAAAAGTATCCCACGGGGGTAAAAAAGAACGAGAGGCTTATCTATCTTTTTTGAAAAGCGGCTCTAGTCAGTATCCGATCGAGTTGTTAATAAAAGCTGGAGTGGATATGCGCTCGTCTGCACCTGTTGAAGCAGCCATTCATAAATTTCAAGAGCTGGTACAAGAATTAGCTTTTTTACTAGGCAAAAAAAAGAGCGTAGCCAAAAAAACTGCCAGAAATAAAAATTAGAGATTTTTAGCACTTTCTATTGATGATTGCTAAATTTAGCTTGCGAAAATTTAATCTCTTAAAATATAGTGAGGCTTCTATCCTCTGGAACATGTATTTAAATCTTGCAAAGTAGGGAGTTTTTATGGAACAGACACAAACAAAAGAACAACAAAACTTGAACGTCAAATTTAAGCCTCTAGGTAACAGAGTGCTTGTTCGTCGTCTTGAGCAGGAAGAAAAGTTGAAAGGTGGCATCATTTTGCCGGACAGCGCAAAGAAAAAGCAGGAGCAAGCCAAAGTTGTAGCGATTGGTACTGGTAGAAAAGACAAAAAGGGACAGTTGATCCCTATCCCTGTAAATATAGGCGATATCATTATTATGGAGAAATATTCAGGCCAAGATATCAAACTAGAAGATGAAGAGTATGTCATCTTAAAAGCAGATGATATTATTGGTATTGTAGAATAACATAGGTTCAAGGAGAAACAGATTATGACTGCGAAAGATATTAAATTTAAAGAAGATGCTCGTCAAAAAATTCTTAAAGGTGTACGCATTCTTGCTGATGCCGTAAAAGTCACACTAGGTCCCAAAGGACGCAATGTGATTATTGATAAAGCCTATGGAACACCTCACATTACCAAAGATGGTGTGACTGTAGCTAAAGAAATTGAGTTGGAAGACAAGCATGAGAATATGGGCGCTCAAATGGTGAAAGAAGTAGCTAGTAAGACAGCTGATAAAGCTGGAGATGGTACAACTACAGCTACAGTGCTCGCTGAATTCATTTATGCCGAAGGTCTTCGTAATGTGGCCGCTGGAGCAAATCCGCTTAGTTTACGCCGTGGTATTGAAAAAGCTGTCAAAGCAGTCGTTAAAGAATTACAATCCCGCAGCAAAAAAGTTCAAGATTCTAAAGAGATTGTTCAAATAGCCACTATATCTGCCAATAATGATCAACAGATTGGAGAAATCATAGCTAAAGCCATGGAAAGGGTGGGGAAAGATGGAACCATCACGGTCGAAGAAGCTAAAGGTTTTGAGATGACGCTTGATGTAGTCGAAGGAATGAATTTTGATCGAGGCTATCTTTCTGCTTATTTTATGACCAATCCGGAAACCCAAGAGTGTATATTAGAAGATGCTTTTGTGTTAGTCTATGAAAAAAAGATTTCCGTTTTAAAAGAATTCATTCCTATCCTGCAAGCTTGCGCTGAAAGTGGAAAGCCATTGCTTGTTATTGCTGAGGATGTGGAAGGAGAGGCATTGGCTACCTTAGTAGTAAATCGTCTGCGCACGGGCCTAAAGTTTTGTGCAGTAAAAGCTCCAGGATTTGGCGATCGCCGTAAGGCTATGTTAGAAGATATTGCGATTTTAACAGGGGCTCAAGTGATCAGCGAAGAACTTGGAATGAAGCTCGAAAGTACAACACTAGAGATGCTAGGACGTGCTAAGAAAATTATTGTTAATAAAGACGAAACAACGATCGTTGAAGGCATGGGTGATAAGAAAAAGATAGAGGAACGTGCATCGCTTATTAAACGTCAAATTGAAGAAACGGATTCTGATTACGATCGTGAAAAGCTACAAGAACGATTAGCTAAGATATCTGGTGGCGTTGCTGTCATCCGTGTGGGTGCGGCTACTGAAGTGGAAATGAAAGAAATGAAAGATCGTGTCGATGATGCTCATCATGCCACTGCAGCTGCAGTAGCGGAAGGTTACTTGCCTGGTGGAGGTGTAGCTTACATACGCTGCGTACCTTCAGTGCTAAGCTTAGCAGAAAGTTTAGAGGGTGACGAAAAAACTGGCGCTAAAATTATTGCCAAAGCATTAAGTGCGCCACTTCGCCAGCTAGCAGAGAATGCAGGCCAAGAGGGTCCTATCATTCTTCAACAAGTAGAAAAATTATCGGATACCCAAGGATATAACGCTTTAACGGGCGAATTTACCGATATGATCAAAGCGGGAATTTTAGATCCTACCAAAGTTGCTCGATGCGCATTAGAGAATGCAGCCTCAGTAGCTGGCTTGTTAATTACTACAGAAGCTCTCATTGCCGATGTTGTAGATGAAAAAGCTGCTCCTGCCATGCCTCCTGGAGGGATGGACTACTAAAAAATAAAAGCGGCAAAATAAATTGCCGCTTTTTCTTGCCAAATATTAAGCTTATTATGTAATATACCGCTTTCTGATCCGGAATAGCTCAGCGGTAGAGCAGTGGACTGTTAATCCATTGGTCGTAGGTTCGAATCCTACTTCCGGAGATTCTTTGGTTGAAGTGATGTTGCCAGGAGCAGCAAAAACGGCTCACGCAGCGTCACAAGCAATCTTTTTTCTTTCAATTTCAAGTTCGAAAAAACTAAATTTAACAATTGTTGTTTTTGTTCATCTTCCACCTCCTGAAGAGGTTCTTTGCTCGTTTTGCCAAATCCAACTCTATTCTCGCCGTGATTAGACATCTTCTATGGGTATTGGCATGTACTTTCATCTTTGAAATTATCTCGCACTTTTGTCTCTTATATTCTTCGAGCTTGGAATGATAGGTGTCAGAATCAAGCGCTCTATCCAGATGCATATCAATGAGCTTAGACGGCTTTGAATATGATCTAGCTCTTTGCAAAGTGTGTCTTAGAAATGCTTAAAAAATTCTTGTTCATGCGCATAAGATTTTTTAAGATAGGTTACAATCTCTTCAATTGCTACATCGGGTAGCTGAAGCTGGTCAAGATATTCCATTAGAGGAGTTAAAGCTTACTCCTCTCTAACCCAAATCTTTTGGCATGTTCGCTTGGAGTTATTGCAGCTATAGTAAATATATTTTTGCTTTTTAATATCTCCAGTGGCAGCGCATCCACTAGGCTCGCACGTAATCAATTCCCTAAAAAGAATGGGATGACCTGCATAGTGAATAGGAGCTTTATTGTGACCTGCCATAATATCCTGTACTTGGCCAAGTAGGCCTTCAGATATTAAAAGCGGGTATCGATGCGGATATAGCTCTCCTTTTATGCGCATAACACCAAAGTAAAAAGGATTCTTAAGAGTGATTTTAATTCGGCTAGATCCTAACAGATTTCCTTGAGCGTTTGGCAATCCTAGCTTATTCATTTCATCAGCAATTGTTTAAAACGAGTGAATGTGAGTGGCATAAAGTTCAAAAATTTTAATAACGAAAGTAGTATTCTGAGGATCAACCTCGATCATCTTCTTGCCGGTAGGTAGAGTAACGTTCTTGTACCCAAAAGTTGCCTTTGTGATCCATTCACCCTTTCGTACGCTTTGAACCTCTATGTCTAGAATGGATAAGTAAAAAAGGAATATTCAAAAAAGAATATAAAGTTACTGAGAAAAAGAGGATTAAAGAAATAGGAAATGCTTTCTCAAAGTGGTATACTTGCTTGATGAGCAAAATCTAACTGAAGTTTCAGCTATCCAAAAAAAGATCTTATCTATTGAAAGCATGCTCGAAGCCGCCTTACTATGCCATTGAGTGGTTACTTGTGCTTGAAAGGGTTTTATAAAAACTTTCGCGCCCTACTTTAAGCCTTTTTAGCGAGAGCACCAATACCACCTTGAGCTTCTGCGACATTGCGGAGAGCAATAAGAAAGAGTTGCTGGGACTCTTCATCGCCTTTAAGGCTCTCTTCCAAAGCATTGTTTAGATACGCAACGGCTTCCTCATGATCTTTGAGCTTTTCAAGAAGCCAATCTTGATATTTCGTATTTCTTCTCATAAAATGCTCTTTTAAAGGGTTGCATTTACCAGTTTAGCCAGTGTGTGAAGGGTAGGATTTTTGCTTTTAAAGGCATGATAGAGGGTCGTTCTAGGTAAACCATGCTCTTTAGCAAGCTGGCTTTTATTCTTGGCACTGATATGAGCTTCCAGAATTTCAATCACACCATCAGGATCATTTTCTTTTAAGCACTCCCAAACAGCTTTTGCAATAAGCTCTTCATCTAAAAGATCTTTCATTGGATTGTATTCCCGAGGCGTTTTCTTAAATTTAGTCATAAACCCACTCTTTGTAAATTTTTTCTGCCTGTTTGATGTCTTTAGTTTGGCCATTTTTATTTCCTCCTAACAGTAGTAATACCTGGCTTACTGGGATCAAACAGTAATAGATTCTTCGTCCATTATCCCATCGAAGTTCCCAAACATGGTCTCTTACTTGTTTGTGATCTCCAAAATGCCCTTCTTCTTTGATATTATCGATTCGTTTAGCAATTTGAACTCGAGATTTTGCGGGTTCACCCTCAAGCCATTCTTCAAACTCATCTGTTACGAGTATTTTGTATTTTCTCTTCATTGTACCATATATTGAACAATTAATCTACCAAGAAAAGTTACCTCCAACTCTCTCCATTTTCTGAATAAAAAAGTATCCTTTAAGATACCTTTGTTTTCAAGCAAATCCTAAGCTTCTACAAATGAATAAGAGATAAGGTTTTTTAAGAGCAATCCAGTCAAAAGTTCGAAGTGTACCCACTACCTGGAGATTTGTTAATGTATATAAACTGCAAGTGACTTAAAAAAACGGCTCAAGCAGTCTTACAAGCATCTTGCTTTCATCCAATTTTAAATTCAAAAAGTCAAAATTTAAGGTCTACCTTTTTTAGGTAATGCCAAGCAAGAAAGTCATTAAATAATTAAGAATGACTTGGCAAGATTGTATTTTTTGCTTAAAATGCGAAGCCTACTTAAAAATCTAGCTTATCATTACGTCTTCTTTTCTGTTAAAATTTTGCAAGGAGTAATATTTGTCATGTTGCCTCGCTGCGAAATAGCCTACAATAGATTGAAGATCCTGCATCGCCAATTTCTCAAACGAGCTACTAACGAGAGAGCGAAGAAATTTGGAGAAATTAAGGTATTCAACCTATCTTGCATTAAGCTCAACTTTCATGAACAATCTGTAGGGCTGAGAGCTTTACGTTCCTTATTTCATTTTCAATTTTTTAAAAATTAAATTATCCGCACTAAGCAAAGCTTTTGATGGAATGAGGGTGTCTTACACAGCGCCGTATGAGAGTGCTCAGTCTTAACAGAATAGTCTTAAAGTAGGTTGCTTACTGAAGAAAGAGAATTGAAATAGGTATGAATCAAGGGCTCGGTAACCTTTCACCATTGTATATTTAGTTTCCCCTAAATGATAAAAAGTTGATTCGGAGATATGGAATGGTTTTAAAAAGGAGGGAGAGATATTTATACTATGAAAATTTTTCTATGTTATCCATAGAATGAGGGCAACTATTCAAAGACTTTCGCTTGGCTGACTAAAGACCTCCAGATATCAGTATTAAAGCCTTTTGCCGGTGTTATCTTGGCAAATATTCATAGATTAAGAATTTAAAAAGAAATTTCTTAAAAACGAATTAAATTATACGCTTTTAGTCTATTCCTTACGCAATCACGTAATTTATAAAATCCCTTTTGTTAAGCAGAGGGACATCTTTCGGAGGATTGGGTATGCAGACGAAGTTTTTATAAAGCGTATTATAAAGTACCCATGGAATAAGAAACGCCAGCCTATTCCTTAAGGTCGATGCCAACCTTAAGGAAATGACTTAAAACAGCTATATTTCTTCATTTCAAAGTTTTAATGATTGAAATCAATTTACTGAAGGAGGATGTATCTTAAATTATCGGGAGGGAGAGTCTGTTAAAAAAGCGAAAGATAGGGCACTGAGGATTTGAAATATCGGCATTCAAATTAGGCTAGAATATTTGGGAAGGACATAATTTTTTGATAATGCTAAGTCATTCTGAGTAAATCCGATAAGCCGGCTTACATTTATAAACCGCGAGAAGTAAAACTAGTGAAATTCTAAAAAAAGTAGTTGGTTTCTTTTTTTCCTCTGTAAGGAGGGGCTATTGAGGAGTAAATATGCCTATTAATAGAGATTTAAGCTTTTGTTTTGAACTAGCGCAGACTATACTAGGTAAGTTGTCTATTTGCTAAATAGGCTTTCTTTTAAGGCTTGCTGGTAAGAATCTCGCTTACACCTTAAGCGTTTTACTTCCCAAATAGCAAATAATTTTGTGAGTAATTATCTTGTTTAGATAAGAGATATCCAAATAAACACCCCCTTTAAGGAGGATAAAATGTCGCCTTTTCAAAAAGTGTTGCGTTTTAGATTTTCTAATTTTATTAAACTTTCTCTATCTTCTCTTTTTACTATAGGAGGAGTATGGTGTTTTTTTATCGCGCTCGCTTATACCGGCTTTCCTTTTGCCGAAATAAAGGTAGAGAAGTTTTTTGATCTTGGCTTTTTTTCAGTCTCGATTTTCGGTCTTATCATATTTTTAACCATGATTCCCTTTCAAGCAGTACAGGAAAGGCTATCACCTGGTTTTTTCTCACGCATCTCCAGTAATCCGAGAGCCCATTTTGGCTTATATATCTTGATCACTTCAGCTATTATTTGTTTTCTTGTAATAGCTCTTCAGCAAATACCCGTTATAGAAAAGTATTTAAGTGAATTGTTTTTGGCGCTGACCGTGTCCATTATTTTTGCTATTATATTTCACCATTGTTGGGTAATTCGACATCTTTACCAACCTTACGTCGTTTATAATCATATTAAGGAGCTTAAAGGAGAGGAATCGACAGAAGAAACCTGGCTAGAGCTTTTTGAATGTGTATATAAGGCAATCAAACAAGGGCGAGTCAGTGATGCGAGAAATATTATCAATGTAATTACTCATAATTTTACTCAAGATGTTACTAAAAAAGAAAATAGGATGCTTTATGAGGATCTGACCAACTTGTATACCATAGCTCGTGATTGTCGGCCGATTGCACGTTTAATGGAAAAGAAATGGCCTTTTCTACTTAATAAATAAAAGTCTCGGGGAAAGGGGTGTGGAAAAAGCCCTCTATAAAAGGAAGAAATTTTAAAGAATGAATGTCTTTTGAACCTGTTATAAAGTAGAATTTATAATGAATATTTTTATTTAATCCTTACGATATTAAATAATTTTTATTTAATTAATCATCAAGATTAACTCTATAGATTGTTAACTGGCTTGCTATCCTAAAAATTTTGAGAGGGAGGAGAAAATCTCCTAAAAGTAAGCGTGCATGGTTGATTAAATTGCTGAGGCTGAGGGGATGATAGGGATTTAAAAGCACAGCAAATAGAAATAAAAGCTATTTACACCTGCTTTTGGCTTTGCAGATGCCCACATAATTGCACTTAAATTTCGGTATCTTTCGTGAACGCTTAAGCTTTAAGAAGGCTAAAGAGTACTCATTAATAATATTTTTAGATATTACAGCTTAACTAATGTAGGGAGATAGAATGAGTAATATCAATAGAGAGGATATTAATAAAAATCAGTATTTACAGCTCTTAAGAGAAATAAAAGATAGAAGAAAAAATGATCCGGCCTGCTCAATCAATTTTACGGATTATTTAAAGAAAGGAAATTTTTCTTTAGAAGTGGCCTCTCTTGACTTAAAAGAAATTGGAATAACTGTAAATCCTATAGAAGGAATGGGATTAAAACCTTATTGGGGCACTGATATTTTAACACACGTAGATTTTAACAGGATTACCTTCAAAAATTGTAACTTTGAATACATAAATTTAACAGGTTCTTTATTTAAAGATTGTTGCTTCATAAATTGCAATCTCCATCATGCAGGGGGACTTAAAATTAAAATGATAAACACATCTTTCGAGGGCTGTACAATGAGGGAGATGTGTTTGGATGGTAGTAGCTTAAACAACATAAAATTTAGTAATTGTGATTTAAAATATGCAGATTTTTATGAAAGCAATCTCAAATCGGTGGATTTTAATTCTTCTATCTTGATCGGTAGCAATTTCCTAGAAGTTGAAATTGACGAGAGTCGCAGCTGTAATTTTATAAATTGCGAGCTAACGGACTGCTTACTATTTGATGCTAAACACAAATTTAATAGGATAGGAGGAAAAAAATATGAGGTTACTAAACCTATCATTCTCCTGCCGTGGAATTTTTATCAGCCTGGGTTGACCGCTACTAAAGTAAACTTAGCTATAAAAAAGGTAGATGGTATCCCTATAAAGTATAATTATTTGATGAATAATGTTAATCTTCTCCTCTTAGATCGGCAGGTAAAAAATCAAATTAGATTAATTCAGAAAAATGCCTCTCTCTGCACAAGCATCCCAGAACAAATTTTGAATGAGATAAGAGATGATCAACTAAAGCAAATAGAAAATTCGGAAATTTACAAGATCTACTTGATAGCTGTTAAGCTTTCTTCTTATGTCGATGCTATCATTTTACCTGGGGGAGCTGATCTAGAACCAGAATTTTATGGAGATAAAAAAGGCCCTCACACCCATACGGACTCTGATTATAGACGAAGCTTATTAGAGTTTGCATTGGTCCAACAAGCCATAATAAAAGATATTCCATTAATGGGCATTTGTAGAGGCGCGCATGTAGGCAATGTTTTTTATGGAGGCACCCTAAAACAGCATATTGAAGGGCAAGTAAGCCGCCAAATATACCACACGGAAGAACTTTCTGTGGATCAATCTCACAGCCTATTAAGAAAAGTGGTCAATTGCAAATTTAGTAGTATTTCTGCCCATCATCAAGCTTTAGATAGGATCGGTGATAACTTAAAAGAAATCATTGTTTATCCAAACGAAAAAGAGGAAATTCCTAAAGCTTTAGAGAATGATAGGGGAGGAAGTCCTAAAATTTTTCTTCAATTTCATCCTGAATATTTTGTGGATGCTGAAAGAAAAGTAGAGGCTGCTGCTAAAGTAAAAATATCCAAAGAAAACAAAAAAATATTTAAATCCTTCCTAGAAACTGTAAAACTAATCAAGAAGAGAAAAAAGAGGGTGGAATGTATTAAGGAAATTGTAAAGGAGCAGTTGATATAAAATAGAATTATATCAAGGTTAGCATTATCTTTTAAGGCTTGCATAGATAAATATAAAAATCAAAAACTTAATAAAAATATTTTTATCGATAACCTCGCCTAGATCATGTAAGAGAAGCTGCTCGTCAATAAGCCGTTACCTCTACCCACTTAAAGTTTATAAATCTTATCCTATTATTTAAAATTCTTCAATTTACAGGAGGATTAGCATGGACACAAGGGATGATTACAGAAGGATTCTGGTTGCAAAGGAGAGTTTTAAATTCCATAAACTCTTCAGGTTGTACATATCCTTGCGATGAAGGAGGCTTTTCCCGTTCCTTGGCTACCAAAATTCTGTTAGGCGTGTAATGCTCCGTAAATCGAACTTTAAATAAATTAAAAAGCTGGCACTCATACCCCTTTGCCTCTTCCCATATATCGGTTACTGAAGGAAGTAGCATGTCACCTTCGGTATAGCTGATTATTCGCATACGCTCACAATGAATAGGGTTATATAGCCAGTAAGCAATTTTTATTCTTTTTGTGGGCACTAGATAGTGGGCTGCTGTGAGATCTATCAAGACCTCGTAACCTACCTGCTTTAAGAATGAAAGAGTTTTTTTTATATCTTCTTTGCTTACTTCTATGATTGCTTCTCCAAGGAAATAAGTTTTATTAATAATTCCCTTTCCTAGCTGAACTTTTAAATTTTCCAATGTTTCAGAAATATTCATAGGGCTACTCTCCTGTTAAAATGGACTTTTTGGCTAATGGGTGCGCCTATCTTTCCTATCACGCCAAGCTTATCTTAAATAAGGCAATTAGATTTGTTGGGTAAAAACTATCTTAAAGAAAAAAAAGCTTTTTGTCTTAAGCACAGGCCGGGTAAAACTCTTAAATTGCTCAACATTATTCTCATAGGCTGCTATTCTACTTAAGGTTTGTAAATTGACCCATTACTGCTTGATCAGCTTTTTTTTTAAGATCTTGCCAGGTGAAGCAAGACTTACTGAAGGGAAAACTAAAAAGCCAGCCACCATATGAAAAGCTACGCAGTCCTGCGGTTTTGCAATACATAATTGATTTAGTTAAAAATTTGATCAATGACCAAGATTATTGCTAGGACACGTTACTTGATAAAAAAGCATCCATTAAAAAAATGGCCTTTACCTTTAGGCCTTTTCGGTCAAATATTTAAGTTGAAAAATTCTTTATAGAAATCCTTCAACCTTTAGATGCTGTTTTGCAGCCAACGAAAAGAGCATGACTCTAAAAAGCCTAGAAACCTCATAAACGCTTTAACCTCACCTGAAAATTTTCATATCAACACTCCCGGCATTTTGTCAATGTTTTCGATTGTGGAGGAGTGCTAGGCATTATTCGAGAGCTAAAATAAGGATCTAAATAATTTAATTATTAAATAACAATTTTTAATATCCAAGGAAGCTCGAATATTTATTGAAAAAAAATCCCGTGCTAATAATTATGATAAGAAAAAGGGAGAAATTATAAAAAATTTTTATATATTAAATAAAATTTTAAGCTAAGATGAAGAAGTGTGAAAATTATTTTGAAAAACTTTAAAAAGAAACAGTGTGAAAAATAAGATAAAAATGCAAATTATTAGTGACATGATAAAGCAAGCAATTTTTTAATTTAAAGCAATAAACTTTTTAAACAATATTAGCTTCATCCTAATGGATAAAAGTTTAAAACGGAAACAAGCTAAAGTTTTAAGTTTGCTTATTTGTATAAACTAGAAAATTTTAGACCTTATTTTTTTATCGCTTAGCTGTCGCCCTATGTTAGCTCTTTATGCTCTAGGTTTTTCCTTCATAAAAGATGCTTTATAAACGTTTAAAGATCATGGTATCTTGAAAGGAATAGAGTATGGAAACTTAAGAGAATATAGGCATAGGCTATTTTAGTTAATATGCAAAGCTGCTAGATAAGATCTATACGAGAGCTTTTCCATCTTAATTTTTAAATTTCCCCCTCTTCATTGATAAAAGAAAGCATCTATTAATTTTTGCTTTGATTAATGCATGATTAATTCTTTGATATATTTGCTCTTGATGACTTGATAATTTATTCTGAGGTTTTTTATGCAATATGCATATGTGTATAGCCAATCCAGGGCTAATTTTGAAATATTTGGGTATAAATTTCGTTTAAATCTGATAGATACCCTTCAAGAGAAGCTTAAAATTGTGGTAGATCGACCGGTAACGAAATCTCTTGCAGTAAGAACATTAAAGAATATTGAAAGAGAGTCAAATATCAAAGCTTTTCTTACTAAACGAGTAGTAGTAATCACCACAACGAGTGTTATAGTGGCAAGTGGTCTTTTTCTACCTAATGCTGCCGCTTCCCTCACTTTGCTTACTTCTACCTATCTTAGGAGCGTGATAGTTGCTGTAGGTACTATTTTCATCGCTTATGTTATGGCTAATAATAATCTTCCTAAATTATCACAGGCTTATCAAGACCAAGCTAGGCAAGCGCGCTATTTAATGGAAGAAATTAGAAACAAAGAAGATAATGTGGCTTTCATTTTCCCTAATAGTGAAAGAATTTCTTAATAAAACTGTTTGACTCACTTCTTAGCAAAAACACTCTTTAATTTCTTCTTTTTATCTACCCTTTACTCCAAAGCTGCCGATTGGACGATAGTAAACTGCTTGGAAGTGTAAATCTGCTGACGGCGTTGCGATTGCGCTAGCTTTTCAGGGTGAGTTTGATCATACAGCTCATAAACAACATTAAATTGATCTGCAATAGGGCTTACTTCGGCGCATAGATTTATCAAAACAAGCGCCTGATTTAAATTTTGAGCAGCAGAAGTGATAACCACTTTCTCTGATGAAGGAGTATTCGAAGCTATATGAGGAAGAAAGCTCTCTGGGAAAAATTTCCACAGCAATTCATCGAGATAACGTGTAGCTTGTTCATTGGGAGCGACGATTAAAATGTTATCTCCTAATTCAAAATGATGCTGGATATAATGACAAATAGCTCTTAGTTTTTGCTGGTTAGAGCCTACAGGAATGAAAATGATATTAGGTTTTTGCATGATCAGAAACCCCTGGCATGGAAGGAAGCATAATACCGCAAGACACTAAAAGCTTGAAAGCGTCCTCAACTTTCATGTCAATTAACCTGACTTTATCGGGAGGAAACATCAGAATGAACCCGAAAGTAGGATTAGGGGTCCCTGGTACAAAAATTGCTATTTTACCTTTTAATTTGCTCTCAGAGGTCTCCTTAAGGGTATTTGAAGTTAAAAAGCCAATAGACAAAGAGTTTTCATGAGGATAAGGGACAAGCACAACTTGTTTAAAAGATGAGCTGGTAGAAGAAAAAAGAGGATGAATAACATCTTGGAGAGACTTATACACTTTATTGATAATTGGAATATGACGAATCAAATTATCAGTAAAGCTAAGGAGAGAATACATAAAAAATGTACGAGTTAAAAATCCTATAAAAATAATAAATATAACGACCATGATCAAAATAAATAGACGAATAATGATGAGCAGTCCTAGCGTTTTGTCTAAATTCCACAGATAATCATCCGCAGGTTGATAGTAATGAAAAACTTCTTTAAGGAGATGAATAAAGGGATCGGTCAATAGATTTACTATAAAAGCTACGATAGCTAATGTAAAGATAACAGGCAAAAGGAGTGCCAATCCCGTTAAAAAATATTTTTTCATAAGGGTACGCTCGGGGATGTAGATAAAATATCTGTAGGGGGTAATAAAGGATGAAATGGGACAGAAATTACTCCACAAGAAATGATATATTTAAAAGCTTCTTCCACACTCATATCCAAATAAATAAGTTCATTTTTTTTAAACATCATTAAAAAACCAGAAGTCGGATTGGGAGTGCAGGGAACAAAAATAGCCATTAGCTCTTCATCTGAATGACTGCCTAAACCTACCATATTCTCTCGGGTAATCAGACCTATACAATAAGTGGTCGCATTTGGATAGGGCACCATGACAACTTGCTTAAAAGATTTGCCTTCTGAAATAAATAATGTTTTGATTACATCTTTACAAGTATTGTAAACGGAGCGAATAAAAGGAATGCGTCGTAAAATTTTTTCTGTAAATCGGAGAATATATCTCACTATAAGCCAACGTCCAATCATTCCCACGAAGACAGTAGAGAAAAAGATAAAGACCAAAATAATAACTTGGCTGATTAAATGTTGCAGTTGAGGTGGAGTTTTTTCAAGAAAATGATTTTGCCGAAGGATTTCTTTAGTGATGCCTGCAAAAGGGTCAGTGAGCTTATTAAAAACAAAAACTACGATAACGATAGTCAAAGTTAAAGGCAAAAGAACGGCAAGACCTGTAATGAAATGTTTTTTCATAAAGCCACTATAACAGAAGAGAATTAATTATTCAAAAGATGTGATGATAAAGCAGCCATTCCCGCAAATAAAAATTTTAACATTATTTAAAGATAATCCTAAGGTCTGCTTATCTAAAAGCAAAAGGGT
>NZ_JAEMUC010000039.1:0-40704 GCF_018342455.1 Neochlamydia sp. AcF95
AATCCTTAAAGCCAATCAGATGGCCTATCAAGAACTGCAAAATTTACAAAGGAGTTTTATGCCTGCGTAAGGTGAGTGATTAATCTTGAGGTGGCAGAGGATTGATGGCTTCCATCCCAGCCCCTTGGTTTTCTACCTGTTTATGGAAAAGCAAAATTCTGTGTCCCGAATAAGCAACTTCATATTCATAGCCTTCAGCTAGCATTTGCTCTGAAGTTAAAATTTGAAAGGAATCCACATTCCATACTTCCATCATCGCCGGCAAATCTTGTGCAAGCTTTGCTAGTACCTTTTGCTGCTTGATCTGATAATTGCTTATGGGCTTGGTAGGGAGGCTTATAAATCCTGCTTCGCGTGCATCTTTGGAGGGCAAACTTAATGCTTGAGTCTCTTTTTTTTCTTCAGCTTCATTAGATAAAAGAGTTTGACCGATAGAAAAAAGGGAAGATTGAATATTTTTCCAAAAGGAGGGCGTGCCATTATAAAGCTTTCTTTCTATTTTTCTTTGTTCTTCCTTCTTATCCAAGCCAATGCAAGTAAACATTCTATTAAAGTTTTTTTCCTTTACTATATCATGCTCTCTATACATACAGCTGAAGCATTCGTAGTTTCCTTCATATATGTAGGGTGAAAACCAACGGGATAATTCCAAAGAAGAAACATTAGGATTTTCAAATGTTCCGCAAGAAGTAGTGTAAGTCTTTTCTGCGGGACGACGTGACAAACTTTTCATTCTTTCTATATCCGATCGGAGTAGAACGCTTTCTCCCAAAGGCATATCTTTATACATCTGCTTAAGAACCTTCTCTTGGTCTTCTATCTGCTTACTCTCTACCACCTGATCTTTATCGGTTAAAACTTTACCGAGGATTTTTATTTTAGCTACTTCTTCTTCTACCTCTGAGACCAACAGAGAATATTGCTTGCTTTTAGAAGGCTTGCTTAATTCTTTAGAAACCTCATAAATGCTTGCGATATTCTCGATAGATTGTCTAAGCAACCCCTGTAGTTCTTGCGGTTCTTTGCGCTCGTACATCTCTCTAGATCGCTTATCTTGCAAGCCGTACTGGCCATGATCGAGTAATCCCAATATAGATGTCTCATAGGGAGGGGAATTAATGGCAGTTAGGTGAGAAACCGGAAGAATGTTAGCTGAGGCATGGCAAGAAGGTGAAGTAACAGCCTTATGCTTGGTTAGCACGCCATTTTTTAAAAGCTTTTCTTGGATAAAAACAATAATTCTTTCGAGGATAGCTGCCAAAGCGCCTGCAAAAGGAATACTTTCTATACAGGCAATCAAACGATGGCCTAAGCAATGCTTAGCTTTGGCATAGTTAGAGAGTTGCCAATGCCGAGTAGCATAAGGAGCTCCTGATAAGCCTGTAATTAAAGACAATCCTATATCTTGATAAGATAAATCATATTTTCTAGGATGATCGGTTAAAAGATAAGACATACCTAAACCCTGGTGAATTTTTAAGAGGAAAGCGACCACTTATTAACAATACAAATTAGTATAAAGCCAAAAAAATTATATTAACTTTTCTTTGCTTAAAGGTAGATTAAAAAGCACTTTATCAATTACCCCTCTATTAATTAAACACCTGCATTTTATATAAAAATGCTGGTAGGAAACGAGTATGTACGATTAATAGCTCTTTGCTAATCCGATTTTCCTTGAGTGGATAATGGATCCATGGCTGAGCTTGCAGCCTCTTGGTTTTCTACCCGTTTATGGAAAAGCAGAATTCTATCTCCTGAATAAGCGGCTTCATATTCGTAGCCTTCAGCTAGCATGTGCTCTGAAGTTAAAATTTGAAAGGAATCCACATTCCATACTTCCATCATCGCCGGCAAATCTTGTGCAAGCTTTGCTAGTACCTTTTGCTGCTTGATCTGATAATTGCTTACAGGCTTGTTAGGAAGGCTTATAAATCCAGCTTCACTTGCTTCTGTGAAGGGTAAGCTTAATGCTTGAGTCTCTTTTTTTTCTTCAGCTTCATCCGAAGGTTGATTTTTAGATAAAAGATTTCGACCTATAGAAAAAAGTGAAGACTGAATATTTCCCCAAAAGGAGGGCCTGCCATTATAAAGCTTCCTCTCTATTTTTCTTTGTTCATCGCTTTTGGTAAGATTAATACAAGTAAACATCCTATTAAAATCTTTTTCCTCTCCTAGCTCATGCTCCCTAAACATGCAACAAAAACCAAAGAAAGCCCCTTCTGTTATATAGGATGAAAACCAGCGCGATAATTCTAAGTGTGAGACATTAGGATTTTCAAATGTTCCATAAGAAGTGGTGTAAATCTTTTCTGCGGGACGACGTGACATACCTTTCATCATCTCTATATCCCATCGCAGTAGAACGCTTTCTCCCAAGGGCATATCTTTATACATCTGCTTGAGTACCTTCTCTTGGCCTTCTATCTGCTTACTCTCTACCAGCTGATCTTTGTCAGCTAAAACTTTACCTAAAATCTTTATTTTAGCTACCTCTTCTTCTACCTCTGAGACCAACAGAGAATATTGTTTGCTTCTAGAAGGTTTCATTAGCTTTCTAGAGGCCTCGTAAATGTTAGCAATATTCTCAACAGATCGTTTGAGTAAAACTTGTAGTTCTTGCGGTTCTTTGCGATCGTACACATCTCTAGATTGCTTATCTTGCAAGCTATACTGGCCATGATCGAGCAATCCCACTATAGATGTCTCTGGTAGAGGGGAACTAGTGCTAGCTAGGTGAGAAACCACAAGAGTGTTAGCTATAGCATGGCAAGAAGGTGAAGTACCGGCTTTATGCTTGGTTAGCACGCCATTTTTTA
The DNA here is from genome assembly GCF_018342455.1 of Neochlamydia sp. AcF95. Lineage (NCBI taxonomy): Bacteria > Pseudomonadati > Chlamydiota > Chlamydiia > Parachlamydiales > Parachlamydiaceae > Neochlamydia > Neochlamydia sp. AcF95. The sequence continues at coordinate 2,820 of NZ_JAEMUC010000039.1, forward strand.
AAAGCTTTTCTTGGATAAAAACAATAATTCTTTCGAGGATAGCTGCCAAAGCGCCTGCAAAAGGAATACTTTCTATACAGGCAATCAAACGATGGCCTAAGCAATGCTTAGCTTTGGCATAGTTAGAGAGCTGCCAATGTCGACTAGCATAAGGAGCTCCTGATAAGCCTGTGATTAAAGATAGTCCTATATCTTTATAAGATAAATCATATTTTCTCGGATGATTGGTCAAATGATAAGGCATACTGGGTTCCTGTTAGATTTTTAAGAGGAAAGCAGCTTCTTATTAACACCACAAATTAGTATAAAGCTAATAAATTATATTAATCTTCTTCCCTCAAATTTAAAATAGAAAACACTTGTTTATTATCAAACTATCATTCTGCTCGTTTCTCATTTAGTAATTAAACACCTGCATTTTATATAAAAATGCAGGTAGGAGACGAGTATGTACGATTAATAGCTCTTTGCTAATCCGATTTTCCTTGAGTTGATAATGGATCCATGGCTGCAATTGCAGCCTCTTGGTTTTCTACCCGTTTATGGAAAAGTAGAATTCTATCTCCTGAATAAGCACCTTCGTATTCGTAGCCTTCAGCTAGCATTTGCTCGGAAGTTATAATTTGAAAGGAGTCCACATTCCATACTTCCATCATTGCAGGCAAATCTTGTGCAAGCTTTGCTAGTACCTTTTGCTGCTTGATCTGATAATTGCTTACGGGCTTGGTAGGAAGGTTTATAAATCCAGCTACACTTACTTCTGTAGAGGATAAGCTTAATGCTTGAGTCTCTTTTTTTTCTTCAACTTCGCCAGAGGATTGATCTTTAGATAAAAGATTTCGACCAATAGAAAAAAGTGAAGATTGAATATTTCCCCAAAAGGAGGGCCTGCCATTATAAAGCTTCCTCTCTATTTTTCTTTGTTCATCGCTTTTGGTAAGATTAATACAAGTAAACATCCTATTAAAATCTTTTTCCTCTCCTAGCTCATGCTCCCTAAACATGCAACAAAAACCAAAGAAAGCCCCTTCTGTTATATAAGATGAAAACCAGCGCGATAATTCTAAGTGTGAGACATTAGGATTTTCAAATGTTCCATAAGAAGTAGTGTAAATCTTTTCTGCGGGACGACGTGACATACCTTTCATCATCTCTATATCCCACCGAAGTAGAATGCTTTCTCCCAAGGGCATATCTTTATACATTTGCTTAAGAACCTTCTCTTGGTCTTCTATCTGCTTACTCTCTACCACCTGATCTTTATCGGTTAAGACTCCACCTAAAATTTTTATTTTAGCTACCTCTTCTTCTACCTCTGAGACCAACAGAGAATATTGCTTGCTTTTAGAAGGCTTGCTTAATTCTTTAGAAGCCTCATAAATGCTTGCGATATTCTCGATAGATTGTTTAAGCAATCCCTGTAGTTCTTGTGGTTCTTTGCGATTGTACACATCTCTAGACTGGTTATCTTGAAGCTGCATTTGAGCGCCCCCTAAAAGATCACCAAAAGACGTATTCTTATTTTCAAACTCTTCTAAAGAAGCTTCTGGGATACCTTGTTCGTGTAAATTTGTATTTGTTAATGTATATTGAGACGCTTGGCATAATGAATTTTCTATATTGTGCATATATAAAATCTCCCTTTAATTAAAAAAGTGTACATGACGATTTAGACGCTTGCAAAATAGTTGCAATGACGCTGAGAGCTAAAGGAGTAATTCGGTGTGCGACCACAGCAGCTGTACACGTATAGGCTATTCCTTGCCCATCTGTGAATAAGGGGCCGTACTTATGTTCTTCTTTTTCTAATGATTGATAAAAAACTATGGTTTTACAGTTGACATACAAACTTTTAAGCTCTCGACTATTTTGGTTATCTTCTAAGTGCTCATCTGAAAGAATTTCTTCAATGGCGTCTTTTGCATATGCTACATCTGCCTCATCTAAATTATATTTATTTTGGGCCATATTTAAAAATGTCAAAAAAAAGGCTTGAAATCCTTCACCTATTTTTGAAGCCGTTTGCCTTTTTATAGTAATTTTTCTAGTTATTTCACAGAATTTATTAAGGGGCTTATTTGTAGGATGTTCAGCTCCTTTAAACCAATCATAGATGACTCTAGAAACTTTAATATCTGTTTTAGAAAAAGTCCCGTTCTTAGGTAAACGATTATATATATATTCTATAACTTCTGCGTCTTCGCTGTTCTTATCTCTAATAACACTTGAAGGTACTATCATGATTACTCCTGGCTGACTTATGTTAAGATATAAAAATGAAATATTAGTTTTGTCTTTAAGTTCTCCTTGTGTTAAGTCCAATTTTAAAAAAGCTTGCACACTCTTCTAGGCGTGCATCAATAGTCTTTTGAATCTTCTTGTCGCTCATCATATTTTGAGGCACAAAAGGAATATCTTCTGGCCAATGATTAGGAAGCTCATGGGGGTGCTGGGCCTTCCATTGATACAATTCTGTACGTTCATAAAGTGTTTTTCCCAAGCCATGCAAGGCTCTAACAGGCCTTCGAATAGGTTTACCGCTGATAGCACATATGTATTGAGAGAAAATAGGATCTTTATGAAAGGTACTGGGAATTTCTTCTAAATTATACCACTTAATCATGCGTAATAATAACTGCCTATTCTTAGCATTTAAAATTTCCGCATTTTTATTCGCATCCTCTTCATATTTACCTTTTATTTCTACAACCACAGGCTCTTGATGGATGTGAGCTAAATATTTAAAGATAAGCTTTGTCGCCAAAAAGATTTTCTCTCTATTAGTATAAACTCGATAGCTTGTAACTCCCATACTAAGACTAGTAGCGGCAAGGTTTCCACCTGTGTCCACCCAACTTAAAGCTTCTTTTGTTTGAGCGGATAAAGTCTCTAATTTAGAAATCTGATCGACAGTTTCGCTTACTTTAAAGATGGCTACTGCCAAAATATCTATCATAGCTATAGGTAAACGCTCATTAGAACCTATTTTATGGCAAGTTATGCGTCCAACGTCTGCAAAATTAGAAGAAAGGGTTAAACCAATTTTAATCTCGTCTGCCGAAACTCCTATTTCCTTACAAAATTGATCCACTTTTTCAGATGTGGCTAGGCGCGTACCTTGGAAGCCGACTTCCAAGGCTCTAAAAAAAACAAAAAGAGCTTCGGCCGTTATAGATAATTTCTCCTCAGTATTTAAGCGATCTGACTTGTGACATACACGTATAATTTCTGTGGCCGCGGGAATGATTTCTAAGCCTTTTACCACTAGGCTTGCAATTTCTAGTGCGCTCATTGATTATCCTCACTTTTTAAACTTATTGCTAATGTGCTAAGCTTTCGTTAATTTTTTCTCTTAAAAAATCTTTAACAGCATTTTCAAAAAATTCTAATCTTGCATCAATAAGCTCTTGCAAATCAAAGCGAGGAAATAATTGCTCTAGCGTTAAGGGACGTCTGGTCATAGGAGAAGTTTGATTGCTAGCCAGCCATAAAGCAATAGCATCTCGTTCATAGAATATGGGCTCTTCGCCTCGGGCAGTAGGATCTTGTACAATATTACGTATAGGAGATAGGGTTAAAGGACAGCTATATTTACTCAAAGTAGGATCTTGGTGAAATTCGACAGGAATTAATGGTAATTTTTTGAAGTTAAAAAGATGATCTGCATCTACGATGTTTTCAGGCAATTGAGCGGCATCAGTTGCCGGCAATGGATTTATATGCTGAACTACCTGTTGCCCTCCATGGCTTTCTCGGATGGCAGCCTGTCTTAAAGCCTCTTCCAAAAATTTTTGTATGATCAGATAGTAGCTTGCCTCTATGCTATATACGCTTGCTTCGGCGATATTAAAGCCAGCACTGAGTTTTTCGAATAATTGAATATTTCTTTCGCATTCTTGACGATCAATCTTTTTATATCCGATAAGGTTAGGATGCTCAGCATTATCATATTCCCATTGGGGACGCATGGCTTCAGAAGTTTTAGCCAATTTTTCTAAATAGATTTTTTCATTAAAGATACTTAATTCGCAAATATTTCTTAATATCCCTGTACAAGGATTAATGGCGCCTTTTGTAATCAAGCGAATGATTGCTGATAATGTATATTTCTCCTCTTTTAAATCTTTTATATGTTTTGAAAATTGGATAGGCCCATCCACCATGCGAGCACCTAGTTCAATTCCTTTGAGAGTTTTTAACGTATGATTGGAAAAGTCTTTTTTCTCCCCTACTAAAGAAAATATATTAAGTACTAATACAGCTGTTCGAGAAACTATCGCCGCAGTCCTAAGTTTGGAGACATTTTCATCGGTAATCATTTGCGCAATATCTAGGCTAATATCAATAGTAGTAAAGAAAGGCCTCATGATAGCGCAGGTTTGGTTAATCGCTTGTTGAATAGAACTCATATTCCCTCCTTTCATTTTTCATAAAAAATTATAAAGAATCTCTAATTTTATAAATTAATTCTCTCCCATGTAAGATCTAGTTTTTATTTCTCCTTTAAGGAATAAACAGAAAATCTTAATTTGTAAACAACAATGTCGATTATTTCCTTTTTAATATGCTATTTTTTCGCTTTCTATGTAACTCCCTTATTATGCTCAGGGGTAATAAATCCTAATAATCTATAACGATTAGTTGGCAGATGGAGAACATAAAAAAATAATGTCTTTAAAGAAGTTAATCCAAGGCAAAAATGCAATCAGCAAAAGTAAAGTTATAGAGAGCTTTTAGTCATAAAATCTGGCCTTTTCTAGATAAAGAGAAACTAGATGGCTGGAAATTACTCCGAAAAGAATTACCTAAGAAGAAGAAAATCTTTCCTCTCCATTAGCCGTGCCAACTAACTACCATGTGAGCTTAGGCTGGAGCCAAAGCCCGATCAGGCGATTTCTTGTAGAAATTAAGCCAAAAGATGGGCAGATTTTATTGATAGAAAAAGAGACAAAAGGTGAAGGCTACTAGAGTTATGATCGTCTAAAAACTACTTTAGATAGCCATAAAGATAAGAATACACTGGCTTTTATTAAAGTATAACCTAAACGGCACTCATAAGGTAGCTTATTACACAGCTTTTTAATCCAATAAGGTTACTCTGCAAGACCTAATCAAAGCTGTAGTTAATCGATTAGACAATTAAGGAAGACTTTAAAGCTTATAAAGGATAGGCTGGACCCCTATGAGGTAATTTAGCTTATAGGCTAGTACTGCAACCGCCTCTTTAGGATCAAAACAGCTCTTTAAAGATTTATTACATTCTACAAAAATAAAGCATGCAAACTTTTTTAGGAGCCTGCAGCCTACGCTTATATGTACTTAATAAAAAAATTGCCTGCCAGCAACAGGCATTTTTTTTTAAGAACTATGGAAATTTTTACCAATGAAAAAAGCCGCCAAAAATACGACTTAGATCATTAATGGTCAAATATAGAAACATGCCGATCAGGAGGATAGCAAAAGGTAAAACTAACTTTTCTAACATCTTAGAACTAATTTTTCTACCTGTCAGCATTTCCATAAAGGACATGACGATTGTTCCTCCATCTAAGACAGGAACGGGCAAGAGATTTAAGATTCCTAGATTAAGGCTAATCGCTCCTATCCAAAATAAAGCGTCTTGCATGCTAATCATCCAGCTATCATGCACCACTTGCACGATACCAATCGGGCCACTCATCCACTTAGGATTAAGCGCTCCGGTAAATAAAGCTTTTAGGGTACGCCAAATTTCATCGAAAACACTCATAAACATTTGAGTGGGGGCAGGATTATAATTAACTTTAGAATCTTGAGCGGCAGGGAGCCCAAGCATCAGCTCTTTTTCTTTAACAGTAAAATGTTGCATAGCACGAGCCCTTAGCTCAGGATCTTCAACAGCTTCTATTTGCTTTTTTTCCTGAAGGGTTTCTGCTGCTAGCCATGCTTGCTTTTCAGGTGATAAGAAAATTTGACTGCGAGTTTTAGGTTCAAGAGGATTTAAAAGAATAAATTCACCCGCTTGTTGCAAAGGATTTAAAGCAGCCATACTATCAATAATCTTTTGTAAATCCTGCCAATGCAGCTTTTGATCAAAAGCCTTATCGGCCTCTTGCCAAGGAAGAGGAGTAGGAGCTTTAAGCTCTCTTTGTACGATGAGTGTTACTCTTTTTGATTGCAATTGTTGCAATAATTCAGCAGAACTCTTAATAGGAGTATTATGAATAGCAAGAATTTTATCGCCAGGCTGTAAAGCGGCTTCAAGGGATGAGAAAGGAACGGGAGGGAATGCTTCTTCTTCTTTTTCTTTATCGATAAATTTAAGAGAATTTTCTACTACGGCTTGATTAGTTAAATTGTAAGGTAGGACGTAAAGATCTTGTAATTTTAGGTGGCTTAAATCCACCGCATACTGCCAATCCGTTAACTCATCCTTCATATGGGCATCAAAACGTAACTCTTGCACAGGAATTCGAGGCGCTCTAGCTAAAAAGCGCTTATCCCCTCTTTGTACCACCAGTAAGACCCGATCATCATTCAGCATGCTACTAAGCTGCATAGAGGAGAAAATCAATTCTCCATCTGCCCAGACAATACGATCGCCATATTGAATTTCACTTCCTTGTAAAGGCGAACCATCGGGTAAAGGATTTTCAGCTCCATTAGGTAGCCTATCGTAAAGGATATAATTAGCCGGTTGGAGAATGCCAGTGGTCAAAATTCCTTTTTCCATAGCTGCAGGATGAGGATAAGTTTTTACCGTGAACTCAAAAGGAGTTTTCACGCCTGTGTCGTAGGCAACCTTTTTTCCTTGTACCTGGATGAGGTGGGCACCCATCATAGCCGCATACAGATGATCTTTAGAGCTTTGAAACTGCTTATTATCGTAAGAAATAAGCTCATCGCCAGGACGCACATTATGTTTATAAAGTTCTGATTTAGGATCTATCCAGCCAATTTTAGACGTGTACTCGCTAAAATTTTTGTACCTTCCTCCACTCACCCAAAGTAGGCAAAAAACAAAAAATGCGAATAAAAGATTCACAAAAGGTCCCATAAAAGCTACTTTGACTCGCTCTATAGGACGTTTGCTAAAAAAGCTGTCGGGTGCTTCGTAAGAAGATTGATCTTTACCAAGGTCTTGGCCTGCAATCTTGACATAGCCTCCAAAAAGGATCCAGCCAATCTGCCATTTAACTCCGTCGCGTATCCAAGAAAATATAGGCTTACCAAAACCGATAGCAAATGTTTCTACCCGCATGCCTACTCTGCGGGCCATATAATAATGACCTAGCTCGTGAATAAAAATCAAAAAACTCAGTGCAAGAACAGCAAGTATAATGTACAAAAAGCTAAAGATCATGATCGATATAACCCTTTAATTTAACAAAAATGAATGATTAAGAAGACAGAAGTATGCCATAAAACAAAAGCTTTAGCAACACTAAAACTGCACGGCCAGCCTGGTAAAATCAGACGAATTAAAAGTTGATTTCTTTATACATCAGTCTCTTTTAAATTTTTAAGCTTTTATCGTTACTTAAAGTAGCCTAATTAGAAATTAAAAATTAAGCTCTTAGTAATCGACCATAAAAAGCGCTAAGTGAAGAATTTAACGTTAGGCCTTTCGTAAAGCAACAAGAAGCTAAGGCACATAATAAAATTTATTTTACCTTTTCTTTTCCTAGAGAGGGCTTCGCAATCCTGGTTGGCCTCCTTTCATATAAAAAACCTATAAGTTTTGCTTTAAGCCTTTTTAGCTTCCTCTCGCGCTATCTCATCGATAGCAAGAACATCTTCTAAAGTATTTACCTTGGATAGGGGATGGGCGCTCATCATTTTTTCCAATTTATTACTGATATCTTGCCAGCCAATTTCCTTGTTTAGAAAGCGGCTAACTAAAGTCTCATTAGCAGCATTCATATAACAAGGTAAACTACCTCCCTGGCGTATAGCCTCAAATGCAAGGCTCAAGCAACGAAATTTTTTAAAATCGGGAGGATAGAATTGAAATTCATGAATTCTTGTAAAATCAAATTTAGCCAACATCCCTACATGGCGTTCCGGATAAGTCATTGCATATTGAATGGGAACAATCATGTTAGGCTCTCCCATTTGTGCCATTATAGATCCATCTGTAAATTCGATCATGCTATGGATCAAACTTTGAGGGTGAATGACAACTTCGATTTGCTCCATAGGTATACTAAACAACCAATGTGCTTCTATTGCTTCTAATCCCTTATTCATTAATGTCGAGCAATCAATCGTCACTTTAGGGCCCATATTCCAAGTAGGATGAGCCAATGCTTGCTCAACACTTATTTGAGCTAGCTGCTCGCTAGACCAAGCACGAAAAGGGCCTCCTGAAGCAGTCAGAATCATGCGATAAATTTTTTTAGGATCTTCTCCATTTAAGCATTGGAAAAGAGCACTATGCTCACTATCAATAGGAAGTAGATGCACGCCATTCTTTTTAATTAATGACATGATAAGCTCTCCACCCGAAACTAAAGATTCTTTATTAGCTAATCCTACGTTTTTACCTGCTTGGATAGCAGCTACTGTAGGAGCTAACCCTCTCGTCCCTGTCATCGCCGAAATGACCATTTCCGCCTTTCCATGCGTAGCTACCGCTTGCAGACCTTCAAGGCCTGTCACCACTTCTACATGAGGAAGTTTTCTTTTTAGCTCCATCGCCATTTTTTCATCGTAGACACAGACGAGCTCGGGATGAAACTCCAAAGCTTGCTGCTCTAGCAAATCAATATTAGATTTAGCGGCAAGAGCTACTATTCGAAATTTATCTTTCAAATGTCTGGCTACTTTCAATGTATTTAGACCAATTGAGCCTGTACTGCCCAAAATTGAGAGATTTTTCATGCTATCCTTTGTATATGAAGGGGAAAGTATAGCTGAAAAATGAATAAAGTCAATGACAGGCAAGCAAACAGTAGACACCTATCTAGTAAACGAGTGAACAAAACTTCTTTTCATAAAAGTAATTTTTTCCTATACTACCCCCCATAGCTTCTCAAAATCTATCTCATGAGAAGGGGCACTTATCATTAATTAATAAGGAGAAAGGGAATCACATGCCCACAATTAACCAACTTGTACGGCAACCTCGTACACCTAAAAAAAGACGTAGCAAGTCTCCTGCTTTGCTGAAATGTCCACAAAGACGTGGCGTTTGCTTACAGGTAAAAACTAAAACACCTAAAAAGCCCAATTCAGCTCTTCGTAAAGTAGCATGGGTACGTTTATCAACTGGCCAAGAAGTAATCGCCTATATTGGTGGTGAAGGTCATAATCTGCAAGAACATAGCATTGTACTTGTCCGTGGTGGCCGTGTAAAAGACCTTCCAGGTGTACGTTATCATATCGTACGTGGAACATTAGACTGTGCAGCTGTACAGAATCGCAAAAAATCAAGATCGAAATATGGGGCAAAACGGCCCAAGTAACGCTAGAATATTCTCAATGGATATTTTGGCCCGTGGTTCGCGCTCTATCAATATTAAAAAGAACGCCAATCACGCGCAGGCTTATTAGGATAACTTTCCTAAAATCCAGGTGAAGCATTCGATCTTCGATAAAGGCAGAAGCTTTAAAACTGCCAAGTATAAAAAAATACATCAACGAAGAGGAAAAAATGTCAAGAAGACGTAGAGCAGAAAAAAGACACATTGACCCTGAACCACTTTATGGCAGCACTTTGCTTGCTAAGTTTATCAATAGGGTGATGATCGGTGGAAACAAATCTGTGGCTCGCAGAATAGTATATAATGCTTTAGAAAAATTTGCCAAGCGCATCAAAGCAGACAACCCTTTAGAAGCTTTCGAACAAGCTTTAGAAAACGCTAAGCCCGCCTTAGAGGTTAAATCCCGGCGCATTGGTGGTGCTACCTATCAAGTACCTATTGAAATTCCTGCTAACCGCCGCATCGCAATGGCAATGGGATGGATTATCAATCACTCGCGCGCTAAAACCGGGCGCTCCATGGAAGAAGGTCTATCTACCGAGTTAGCTGATTGCTTCCATAACCAAGGTACCACCATTAAAAAGAAAGACGACACCCATAGAATGGCTGAAGCTAACAAAGCTTTTGCTCATTATAAATGGTAACGAAGGAAAGAATTAATTATGGCTAGACCTGAGAAAGAACACATTAAAAATGTACGTAATATTGGTATCATGGCTCACATTGATGCCGGTAAAACTACAACCACAGAAAGAATTCTGTATTATACCGGCCGTACACACCGCATGGGTGAAGTGCACGAAGGCGCGGCTACCATGGACTGGATGGAGCAAGAGCAAGAGCGTGGAATTACGATTACTTCCGCAGCAACCACAGTTTTCTGGAAAGAGTGCAAAATTAATATTATCGATACTCCTGGACACGTGGATTTTACCATTGAGGTTGAACGTTCCTTGCGAGTTTTAGATGGTTCAGTAGCTGTATTTTGCTCAGTTTCTGGAGTAGAACCTCAGTCTGAAACAGTATGGCGCCAAGCAGATAAATACGGTGTTCCACGCATTGCGTTTGTTAACAAGATGGACCGTATTGGTGCGGACTTCTTTGATGCGATTAAAACCATGCGTGAAAAGCTTCATGCTAATGCTATCCCCGTTCACTGTCCTATTGGCGCAGAGTCGGAGTTCAAGGGTATGGTCGATCTAGTCTGTATGAGAGCTTTTTTCTTCCACGATGAAACCCTAGGGGCTGACTGGGAAGAGGCAGACATTCCTGCAGATCTGCTGGAAAAATGCAAGCAATTACGTTCAGAGTTATTGGATGAACTAGCCACTATAGATGAAAATAATGAAGAATTCATGACAAAAGTTTTGGAAAATCCCGACTCTTTAACAGTGGATGAAATCAATAAGGTTATCCGTAAAGGTGTATGTACAAACAAATTTACTCCGGTGCTATGCGGTTCTGCTTTCAAAAACAAAGGTGTGCAGCACCTGCTTGACGCAGTGGTTAACTGGATGCCATCTCCCCTTGACCGTGGCCAAATTAAAGCCCATGATCTTAAAACCAATGAAGATATCTTCTTGAAGCCTGAAGATAATGCACCTTTTGCTGCCTTAGCTTTTAAGATTATGACAGACCCTTACGTGGGCCGTTTAACGTACATTCGTATTTATAGCGGTACATTAGTGAAAGGGATGAACTTAATCAACAGTACCAAAGATAGTAAAGAAAGAATCTCCCGTCTTTTAGAAATGCATGCCAACCAGCGTAAAGAGAAAGATGAATTTTATACAGGCGACATTGCAGCTTGTATTGGGCTAAAGAAAGCTAGCACAGGCGACACCATCTGTTCTCCTGAGCATCCTATCTTGCTCGAAAAAATGGAGTTTCCAGAATCTGTAATTTCTATGGCGATTGAACCGAAATCTAAAGGTGACCGTGAAAAGCTAGCTCAGGCTCTTTCTTCCTTATCCGAAGAAGATCCTACTTTCCGAGTTTACACTAACGAAGAAACGGGACAAACTATCATTGCGGGTATGGGCGAACTTCACCTTGAAATTTTGCACGATCGTATGAAGCGTGAATTCAACGTAGAAGCTAGCGTCGGTAAACCACAAGTTTCTTATAAGGAAACCATTACTTCGCCAGCTGCTAGCCAAACTAAGTTTGTTAAACAATCCGGCGGCCGTGGTCAATATGCTCACGTCGAGCTAGAAATTGAACCAAACGAGAAAGGCAAGGGCAATGAAATTGTTAGCAAAATTGTAGGAGGATCGATTCCCAGAGAATATATACCTCCGACAATTAAAGGGATTGAAGAAGGCCTTGCTACGGGTGTGCTTGCTGGATACAATCTAGTAGATGTTAAAGTCTCTATTGTATTTGGTTCTTACCATGATGTCGACTCTAACGAGATGGCCTTTAAAATATGTGGTTCTATGGCTATTAAGGAGGCTGCTAAAAAAGGTAAGCCGATTCTATTAGAGCCTATCATGAAAGTGGATGTGACTACTCCTGAACAATATATGGGCGATGTAATTGGCGATCTTAACCGCCGCCGTGGGCAGATTTTAGGTCAAGAAAACCATAAAGGCGCGGTCCTCATCCATGCTGAGGTTCCGCTTAGCGAAATGTTTGGTTACTCCACCTTGTTGCGCTCGTTATCCTCAGGACGTGCAACCTATGTAATGGAACCTAGCCACTTTGAAAAAGTGCCGGCAAAAATACAAGAAGAAATTATCAAGAAATAAGGTTTATCATCCTATGGCAAAACAACAAGAGAAACAAATAAAGCAAGAAAAGGTGCACAAGCCGGCGCGTCAAAAGATTCGTATTAGGCTTAAAGGATACGACCAACGGATCCTCGACCGTTCTACTGAAGATATCGTAGAAACAGCAAAGCGTACAGGTGCAGCAATAGCTGGTCCTATTCCTCTGCCCACACGTATTGTAAAATTTACTGTTTTGCGCTCACCTAACATTGACCGCAAATCGCGTGAACAATTTGAGATGCGCACGCACAAACGTCTTATTGACATCCTTAACCCCACCGGTAAAACTATCGACGCTCTTAAAACGTTGACCTTACCAGCGGGCGTGGACATCAAAATTAAAGCGTAATTGTTTTTATGCTGTAGAGCTTAAGCTTGGCCTAAGTTCTACAGCTTTTTTTTCTCATGTATAGTCTCTTATTTCCTTATGCAAAAAAACTGCCTAGACAGTCTCCATCCCCTAAGCTCATAAGCTTAGATTAGGCGAGCACTATAAAGACGCGTCTCTTCTCTACATTCTTGGTCCAATAAATAAAGTTTTTAGATTGATTTATTTAATCGTAGATAGAGGATTATCTTTAAGGAAGCTGCTTAAAAGCGTATAAGGCACATAAAAAATGTCTTTTTTATTCTATCAGCAAAGATCTTATTAGTTTTTCTTTTTGCTGTTGGGGCTTAAAGCAAAGCTTTAACTAGTAGTAATTAAGAAATAAAGCCTGAGAATCACTTTTTAAGCGCTTAGAAATAACTTTTCCTTGAGATACATATAAGACATAAGATAGCTGATCTACGGCAGAAGAGGAAAGAGAAGTGCGCTGGATATAAATATACTCTTGAAGACCATTAGGCAGATTATTTACCGCATAGGGAGCGCCAAAGTGAGCCTCAATAGCTGTTATAGAAGTGCCAGGTGCTATTTCATCAAAACCTGCAGTAGTCATTATAGGAGCTATGCATCCAGTTAAAAAAAGCAACAACAAATTTAGGTAAATTTTTTCCATATTTTTCCCTCTATGATGGTTCGATACTGATCGGAAGAGTTATATTCGGCACGCAACAAATAATCCCCATTTTCCTGCAGCTCATAGACTTCGAAACCTTCAAAGTCATTGCTTAGAGGATATTCCCAGGCTATAATTTTAGCATCTATTACTCCTTTACCACTTACGCTTCCAATAAGCTCATTTTCCAACCTGACGCTAAAAGAAGCGGGAGCCATTTCGAAAAAGGTCAATTGATTAGACACCTGTTCATCTATCCCCAATATTTCTACAGACTGCTGACAGATGTAACCTATCTTTTCCTTCTGCTTGTCTACTACCCATTTTGCATAAAAATGTAAGCTTTCAGGAGAGGTGCTAAAAGTTATTTTTCCCTCCCCTATCCAAACTCCTGGATGAAAAATAAAATGATGGGTTTGGTAATTAGTCATTAAAACATGAACCTCCGACTATAGATACTTTGTAAAATTCCTAGGGCCATCATAGTAGATAAAGTAGAAGATCCTCCATATGTAACTAATACTAAAGGAACACCCGTAATGGGTAAAAAGCCACTCATCATACCAATGTTAACTAAAATGTGCATAGCCAGGTAAACTGTTATCCCTGCTGATAATAATCTACCAAAATGATCTTTAGCCACTACTGATACTTGAAAGCTAAAATAGATTAAAGCATAAAAAAGCATAAGCATAAGAAGCAAGCCGATAAAGCCAAATTCTTCACCAAAAGCAGGAAAAACTGAATCCGTATAAGCAGCAGGAAGCCAACCACCGCTTGTATATTCGCTCTTTCTAAACCCTACTCCCGTTAGTCCTCCTATGCCAATAGCAATAGAGGCACTTTTTTGATGATGAGTATAAGGATTCAGACGATCAAACTGATAATCTTTTAAGATAAGGCTTGCATAGGGCCTTAATTTTTCATGAGGAAGCACACCCAAAAAAATTAGGGCTACCACAATTAAGACTATAGAAGCTACAAAAGTCATCGCTTTAATTATCTGAGGATGGATATCTCCGAAGTAAAACATGACAAGAGTGATAGGAAAAAGAACTAGAGCCGTCCCTAGATCAGGTTGCTTAAGGATTAGAATAAAGGGAATGCCTACAATAATCATGCTAAAGAAAGCTGTACGAAAAGAATGGGAATCTGTTTTGGTTCTTTCTAAAAACCAGCTTAAAGTGATGACTACGATCAGCTTAGCATATTCCGACGGTTGAAAACTAATATTAAGAAATGGAAGGCGATACCAGCGATTGACCCGCGCAATTGAATCTGTAAAAAATAAGCCAACTAAAGATAAGAGCACTAGGGCATATAAAATCCAGGCCAGCTCGCGCAATTTATTGTAATCAAAACCTGCAAAAAAAATAAAAACAAACCCTCCTATTATAAACCATTGAATTTGCTGCCTAACCATAGGTGTAATAAACCTTTCCTCTGTGATCTCTGCAGATCCTTCAAGAGAGTAGGCTGAGATGACAAGAAGGCTCATTACCATTAATCCTAATATTATAGGAATAATGCGAAAATCTATACGAGAAAGGTATTGGTAGTTCCACATAAATTTTATCTTAAGATAGAATATCAGCTATTCTATACGAGCACGTCCTTTATATGAAAATCAATTGTCTTTATTTTAATACTTTAGATTCTACAAACAGTTGGTCTAAAGAAAATTACAAAAATTTTGATCCTGCCTGCCTAACCCTTGTCTTTGCTGATCACCAAACGATGGGCCGAGGGCAATACCAGCGTCGCTGGCTCTCGCCTGCGGCTCAAAATATTTATGCTACCTTCACATTTTTTGTAGATAGCAGACAAACGTTTATAGCTAATATTCCCCAAGTTTTAGCTTTAGCTGCTCTGAAAACACTAAAAGAGTTGCGCCTCCAACCTTGCTTGAAGTGGCCTAACGATATTTTAATAAACAAAAAAAAGATCGCTGGCATACTTTGTGAAACTATCATGGATAACTACCAAAGCGCTATCGTGCTGGGGATTGGCATGAATGTTAATATGCCTTTAGAAATCACTAGCCAAATTGATCAACCAGCCACTTCGTTATTCATAGAAACAGAGCAAACTTTTAAAACCTCTCACGTTCTAGATCTGCTAAAAAATAATTTCATGCCATTGCTTGATCTTTTTCTTGAAAAAGGGTTTCAGCCCTTGCTAGAGGATTTTAAACAAGGTATCCTCCATCAGCCAGGCGACATTATCCGTATCAACAAACACGAGGGCACATTTGAAGAGATTGATGAGCAGGGAGCTCTTGTGCTACGATTGCCAAACGGTCGCATCCAAAGATTCTACGCGGGGGAACTTTTACTTCCTTGATAGAAATTAATTTAAATAATTTCTTAAGGGCTGCACTTTGGCAAACTGCCATACCTTTTCGATGCGCGAGATAAAAGTAAGCCGGCTTTTTTTAGGATAAAGCCGGCTGTCTTTATCACCTAAGTTGTTAAAAGAAGAAAACTAGCGTTTCCAAAGCTTTTAAAGACATAAAAATTTCTTTTATCCAATAACCTTACCAGCTGCAATCATCTTCTCTTTATTAAGGCAGTAGAAGCTTCTCAGCAAATTTTTATATCTTTCCCTAGGCAAAATTAAAGATTAAGTATCTAGTTCTGTATTATCTTGCCTATTTTGCTTCTTCCCTATATAAGCATTCCCCTAAAAAGCAATCAAAAATATGTATATACTTTAGAGAAAGCATACCATGAATCCCAGCTCTTCTTTTACTATCGACCATTTACCTAATGAGATACTAACCCCCATTTTAGAGCACAGCACCTCGCCTGCCTTATTTAGCGTTTGTACAAGATGGAGACACCTGTTAACTACTGAAGTCATGCCCTCGCTTTATAAGCAAATAGGTAAAATGCATTTTCCTCAAGGAAATATTAGCGAACAGGCTCTTATTTTAGACAAAATTTATAAGCTAGAAGATGGGCTTTCTGAAGTAGAAAAAGCCAACGCAATTTTCAAGCAAACCTTTAATTTAGCTAGCTCTCTTGCTCCTATAAAGCTAGAATTTAAATGGAAAAGTGAAGAAACAAGTTTTTTTACTCTGGCTAATTATTCTTCTTATCTTATAAATATTAATCGTCTATTGATATGGAAAAAATTTCCTGGTGGAGAGGAATACTTAGAGCAAGAGAAAATCAAGTATTTGTCTTTAACGGAAAAAGGAGAGCTTTTTGAGCAGTGGATTGAAGGGCATGGCAGAGATATTAAAAGCTTAGATTTACGAGGACTTGGCTTGACCTTTTTACCTATGGAGATAGGACAGCTTTCGCAGCTGCAAGAGCTTTACTTAAACTACAACCACTTGATCACCCTTCCCGCAGAAATAGGACAGCTTTCGCAGCTGCAAGAGCTTTACTTAGGCAATAACCAGCTCACCTCCCTTCCTGCAGAGGTAGGGAAGCTTTCCCAGCTAAGAAGACTTTACTTAAACAACAACCACTTCACCACTTTTCCAGCAGGGATAGAGCAGCTTTTGCAGCTGCGCGTTCTTAGCTTGATCGGTAACCACCTCACCACCCTTCCTACAAGGATAAGGCAACTCACTCAGCTGCAAGAGCTTTACTTAAATTACAATCAGCTTACTACCCTTCCGACAAAGATAAAGCTGCTGTCGCAGCTGCAAAGTCTTAACTTAAGCCACAACAATTTTAACTCTCTTCCTACACAACTAGGGCAACTCTCTAATCTGCTAGAGCTTTTCTTAAGCGGCAACCAGCTTACCTCTCTTCTTGCTGAGATAGGGCATTTATCTCAACTACAAAAGCTTGATTTATCCGATAACCAGCTTACTTCTCTTCCTGCCGAGATAGGACAGCTAGCTAATCTTAAAATGCTTAATTTAGACTGCAACGAGCTTACTTCTCTTCCTGCCGAGATAGGGCAGCTGACTATGCTTGAAATGCTTAATTTAGACTACAACCAGCTAGCTATGCTTCCTGCCGAGATAGGGTATCTTTCTCAACTGCAAAAGCTTGATTTATCCGATAACCGGCTCACTATTCTTCCTGAAGAGATAGGGCAGCTAACTGAACAACTGCTAGATCTGAGGCTAGATGGAAATCCGCTGGAAAGTATTCCTAGAGAACTAAAAAAGCGCTTTAGACGGTAGCCGAGAAAGTCTGCATCGTTTTTGCGCTCAATGTATAATTAAAACAGATTTAGCATTCTCGAAACGTTGTAAAGCTATAGAAAACCTTATTGTACGCTTAAACATTACTACAAATATTTAATTTTTCTTTTTTTAAGTGAAAATAATAAGGAAATGATCGAGACTTAGTCTAGGTCAGCCTAAATAGCCTTTAGCCCGTTATCTCTTTCATTTCCGGAATAACATTGATCTCTGGATGCACTTTAGCACGAATAATTTGTTGAATATAAGATAAAGTGGTCCCTACAGAAGAGTAGCACGAAGTACAGGAACCATGGTAAGCAATAAGCAGCTCTTTATCTTCCAGCAAATTTAGAACACTAACCCCACCCGCATCTAAAGCAATATAAGGACGAATATCTTGATCAAGCACTTCTTCAATAACCGCTAACTTTTTCTTTAAAGGTAATTCTTTCCAACCAGGATAACCTCCTGGAATTACATTGTCCATACCTACAGGCACAGGTGTAGCCAAATAAGAATCGGCCAGGGGTATATCTATGCATTGCTCGGCACAATTTTCAATGGCTTCCAACACTAGATTTAAGTGAGAATAGGTTTCATGAGGAAAAGCAGCCTCATCGGCACGATCGCGTACTTGCCTATCAATAAGATCTGCATTTATGCGCTGAGCTTGAAGATAATTTTTTCCTACTAGCAACTCACAAGCTATTTCCGAGGCGCCAATCAAGGCTGTATGGCCAAACACTTGGAATTTTGCATCTACAATCACTCCATCGTCTTTATCTACCAACCAATAAAAAGAGACTATATTTCCCTCTTCTAAGCTACCGGCAGAGCCTTCTATAAAAAACATTCCCCTTTCGACAGCATCTTCCTTTAGGAAAATTCCTCCGCAGTAAGGGTGATCTATTTTACTGATTAATTTTTTGCTGTAACGTGTCCAAGTAAACGGATGGACAAATTGCAAAATTCCCATATTTATCTCTTCAATGATGAAAGTAAAGGTGTGAAGAAAGTTTGCGCAGCTTCAACACACAATCTTTAATAATTTCAACTGCATGCATGACCTCATCTTCAGAATTATCTTTACAAAAACTAAAGCTTAGCGTTGAAGAAGCTAATGCTTCATCCCTAGCAGAAGCCATAAGGATTAATTTTAACTGCTGAAAATTTCCTCCTCCCATACTAGCATAAACACCTTTTCTATTTAAGGCAAATAGAAGAGCTTCATTATTGATACCTGCAAAAGCAATCGCGCTAATATGAGGAAGCCTGTGTTGATCTTGAAAAAATATCTGGGTATGAGGAATGGAGGAAGTAATCTGGGTTTCAAAAAGGTCTCTTAAGCGGGCCACTTCCGTACACATCAAATCTTGAGCTTCTAAAGCTTCGCAAGAAGCTTCACCTAGCCCTACTAGAGCCGGTACATTTAAAGTCCCCGCTCGCTTGCCGCCTTGATCCATTCCCCCTACAATAAAGCTGCTACACTTGATTCCCTCTTTAATATATAAGCCTCCTGTGCCTTTAGGAGCATGTAAATGATCCCCGTTGAAAGTCAAAAAAGCTGGGTTAATATCTTCCAATTGAAAAAAAAGCTTACCCAAGACATGAGTGGCGTCGATATGTAATAAAACATCTTTTTCTTGGCATATTGCAGAAATTTCTGCTATCGGATTTATCACACCGGTAAGCCCATTAGCCCATGCAAGAGAAACAAGAGCCGTACGAGGTGTAATGGCGTCAGCTACTGCTTCTGGGGAAATATAGCCTGAGGGATTTGCTTTCAATATTCTTCCTACGCAGGTCCAATCTTCTAAGCGATTGATCAGCATGGTAGCAGGGGCCTCTTCAATATTTGAAGTGATGAATTGATTTTTCCCTGTTAGACGAGTAACATCATGATAAACGGAGTAAAAGACATGGTTTACTGCTTCAGCACCGGAAGAAGTGAATACAAAAGCGTCTGTTTTTTTTATATTTAGCAGCTTATAAATATGATTAAGGCTTTCTTCGATTGCTGGAAGAAGTTCTTGTCCCAGATGATGAGGAGCTAATGGAGCTCCCCACCGTCCATAAAAGAAAGGGAGCATTTTACTAACCGTTTTCTCTGAAGGACGGGTAGTCGTGCTATTATCAAAGTAGATGGAAGGCATATTATTGTTGAATAAAGTAGGGGTCTTGATAATCGTAGATGATAGGTTTGCCAGTAGTTAATTCAAGCAGGACAACTTCTTCTTTGGACAAATTACTTAGAAACATAATGATTGCTCTAAGGGAGTTGCCGTGGGCAGCAATAAAAATATTCATTCCATTTTTCAAGGCAGGTAATATGTAATTTTTGAAATAGGGAACAGTACGAGCACTTGTCATTTCCAGGCTCTCTCCCCCGGGGGGAGCCACCTCAAAGCTGCGGCGCCAAATTTGAACTTGCTCTTTTCCATATTTTCTTATGGTCTCTGTCTTATTTAAGCCTTGCAACTCTCCATACATTCTTTCATTAAGCTGCCAGGCACAATAGACAGGCACTGTGTCTTTCCTTGTTTCCTCACTATGAATTTTAAACCATTCCTCTAAATGTTTTTGAGAGCTAGGCTGGATAGCAGGTACCCTGCCGGAGGAGTGGTGGAGCATGGCAAGCATCGCGGTTTGCTGCGCTCGTATCAAAGAAGAGACAAAAATAGCGTCGATAGGAAGCTCGCTAATGAGCTTTCCACCTTCTATTGCTTCTTGCATTCCTCTTGACGATAAAGGAACATTTACCCAACCTGTAAATAAATCCAATTCATTCCAACAGGATTGCCCATGGCGCATTAAAATTAGCTTACTCACTTTTAAGTAACCTACATTCATTATAATTTTTCATCATAGCTACTCATCAAGCAAGTATCAAGAAAATTATAACTCCTTAAGAGACTAGTCAAGGTTGATCATTTAGACTTGCAAACTAAGCTACCGTGGGTGAGCTTTTCTACAGAGATATAAGGGTTGTAATTTTAATAAAAATTGTTTAAAGTTATCTCTTAAAATCAATTAATTAGGCTTTTTAATGGAAAAAACAAAAAACAGACTGAGCAAATTTTTGGCTGCTGCTGGAGTAGCCTCTCGTAGAGGCTGCGAAGAGATTATTTTTGCTGGTCGGGTAAAAGTGAATGGTGATATCTGCCTTATCCCGCAAACCATGGTCGGCGCTAAAGATAATATTGCTGTTGATGATGAAAAAATAAAGCAAGCGGAAGCAAAAGTTTACTATCTTTTAAATAAGCCCACTGGATACGAATGCACAAATGCCAGGCATCGTGATACCAAAATTGTTATAGATCTCTTTGAAAATGTAGAGCAAAGGCTATTTACGGTCGGTCGTCTAGATAAAGAAACAGCAGGATTGCTGTTAGTGACCAATGATGGGCATTTTGCTAATCAAGTCATTCATCCTTCCCAAAATATTCAAAAAGAATATTTAGTAAAAACTGACCAAGATATTACCGATGAGCACCTAAAAGCTATTGCTAGCGGTACCCTGATCGAAGGTTCTTTTGTCAAGCCTGTCCGTGTTACAAAAGTTCGTAAAGGGACTTTAAAGGTGATCATTATGGAAGGTAAAAAACGCGAAGTGCGTCATTTATTAGAAGCAGTAGGCTTAAAAGTTTACTCCTTAACACGCATTCGCCTGGGTGGTTTGATCTTAGGACAATTGCCTGTAGGCAGCTGGCGCTCTTTAACCGATCGAGAAAAAAAATTAATATTTGAGACTCATTAATGAAAGCAAATAGGATACCTGCCCATCAGCTAGAAGAAATCATGCCTATCCTTTTAGGCGCCTGGCGGCGTATGCATAAGGAGGCTGGCCCTGCTGATAAATTGCAAACACGTGAATTTCGTCGCGTGGTGGAAGGTGTAAAGAATTTACAAGTAGGCCTTGAAACAGGTAATCAACTTATAGGTAGAGATTACTTTACAGATAAAAATTTATTGGGCTCCTATCTGCTTTATCATTGGGTAGTTAATTATCAACAAGGATTATCTATCCTAGCCGAAATCCCTCTTAAACCTAAAAGTGTTTTAGACATATGTAGTGGGCCAGGAGCTTTTTCTCTAGCAGCCATTAAGCATGGGGCCTCAGAAGTAACAGCTTTAGACTATAATCAAGCTGCTCTACAACTCGGCGCTGAAGTATGTGGAAGATCAGGCTACGCTTTAAGCATTCGCTCCTGGAATTGCCTTAAAACACCCCTTCCTTTGGAAGGGAAATTTGACTTAATCATTGTAGCTCATTGTTTAAAAGAACTTTTTCCTATCAATAGTGCTAACTGGCAGACTAAGCAAAATGAATTTTTGTCCATGCTACTTAATCGACTCACGCCTGCGGGCAATTTAGTAGTTGTCGATTCTTCTCATCCCGAAGCAAACCAGAGGATTTTACAGATACGCGATTGCATGGTAAGAAAAAAGGTACCTATACAAGCCCCTTGTGTGTGGAAAGGAGAATGTCCCGCCCTTCAAACTAAAAACAATCCCTGCTATGCCCAGCGAGAATTTTATAAGCCTTATATTATCAGAGAAATTCAACGTGCTGCCCAAATCAATCTGGGCTCTTTAAAAATGTCTTATATAATTTTTCGTAGCCCTCAAGCTGAATGGCCTATTTTAGAGGAGAGAAAATATTACCGAGTGATTAGCCCTCCAGTTGAGTCTTTTCATGGCACACGTTTTTATTTATGTGGGGTAGATGGCAAAAAACATTTAGGCTCCCGCTTGCAGGTGCTTCCTTCCGAATCTAAAGCATTTGAGTATTTAAGGCGTGGTGAGCTAATTTCTATTGACAAAGCTCATGAAAATCAAAATGCTATGGATATTATCGAAAATACACAGGTAAAAGTGGCAGCGGCCTGTGGCAAACCTATCCCTGAAGTTATTGATGAATAGGTAATCATTTGAATGGATAAAGAAAAATACGTTTCTACTAGAGAGCTACAAGCTGCTATAAAAATTTTAGAAAGCTTTTCTTATCGTAAAGAAACATCTTCTTCTACCTCTATTCTAAAAAAAACTATAGTATTCGCTAAAAAGCTTTTTTCTATTGGCTCTGTTAAGGTAGAAGAGAAAAAAAAGGTTCAACAAGCTCTTGCAGTAATTAAAAACAGTTTTTCTTTAATTCAATCTTTAGCCCAGGGCACTTTTCGGCAAAAACAAATAGCATCTTCTGCTTACACAGCTGTCGATCGTTTTAATGCGGTAAGCAATCATCTAAACAGACGTCCACTCCCTTGGCGCCGATGGATGGACACACTTCTTGTCAAAATTCCTAAAAGAGAAAAAAAGAAAGGAAAAATAAATTTAGGCAAAGAAATTTCCTGCAAGCTTTATAGCCAAGAAAATGAAAAGATTAAGTTACCACTCCCACCGTTTTCTCAAGGCGAACTTTTGCCTACTACTCAAGAAATTGACGCTTTTCGTATGAAAGCTATTACTTTGCTTAAACATCATGAAGTGCGCTTTACTTCTTTGACAGAACAATTAAATATTATTCGTGAAATGCCTATTGTAATTAAGGAACAGACCCCTTTGTCTAAAGCGATTGCTGAATCTGTGGTAGCTCTTGAGCAAACGATATCTTCCTTTCCGGGGGAAACTATTGAGCTTAAAGGCACTTTCAAACGTTCTTTAACAAGCAAAGGTCCCAGCATTCCTATACCTGAAAGCTTTCATATCACCACTCAGTCCCAGCAAACAGGGTACCCTCACCCTTCTCAGCACCATGGATGGTGCTTACCCCCCTTCTTCCTACCAAAAGATCATGCATTGAAAGGCAAAATGCAAGAAATTGCTAACGAACTAAAACCAACGGGTCGTTTTAATCTACAAGCTAAAGCTTTTCTAAAAGCCAAGCAAGAGTGCTTTAATCAACATGCAACTGAGTTTTTATCCCTTCATCTCCAGCTAAATGGATGCATGTTGAAAATCATAGGGATAGATGCGGAAACGATTTTAAATTCTTTTTATAAGCATCTTCTGCCACACAATAATCCTTATCATTACCTTAGCTCCCTGCATCAAACCATTATCGATCAATACCTCGAAAAGAGAAAAGATTCTTTAAAAGCCGCCCCGTATACTCCAACAGACTTAGAATACATCTATCAAATTGGCAATTTTTATGAAATCTGCATGGGAAAACATACAAACTTGCTAGAAGAGCTTGCATTAAAGCAACTGCACGACTTCCTGATAGAGGTTGAAAAGAAAGAAGTTTTATCTCCTTCTACTATGTATCACTGGCTTAAAGAGATGCTTCTAAGTGATATTAATTTTTTCAGCAGCCAGCGCTTGTATTAAAGTGATTTTTTATCATATACTGGTAGAAAGTGGCCTGGATACAAAGCTAATTCCACTGTAGTATCATAAGGGGTGTTTAAGGGATACTCTAATTCTGCTACCCAGAGCCCATCCATTCCATCGCCCCCATCACCTACTTCATATACTTTTAAATTGACATGGTAAAGCTGGCAAAGAATTATCCCATCTATTTCAGGTTTGCCCCAAATAGGATATCCTCCATTTTTCTCTGCCTCACTACTATTATGCTTAATCCCTTTTATATAACTTTCATAGCTATCTATATTTCCATATTCTTCCTTTAAGCTATCTTTTATCCAGTTATTCTGAGAGGGAAGAGCATTAACATATTCGCTTACTTTTCTTCGCAAATCCGTAAGAGTAAGGCTTTTATTTAATTTTTTATTGAGCGCTTGAGCAAAAGCATCAAAAAAACAATCACCATTATCTATGGCTGTTCCATAGTCTTTATCTATGGCAGCTAAATCACCTTTCAAACGTTCAAGGCATCGGTCTTTTACGCTTCTTTTCGGTTTTGCAGACGGAGCATTGCTTGATATACATAAGCTCTTTAAATCTCTATCTTCTTCTTTTTGGTCTATTTCCTCGTAATCTATCTCATCTTCGTCACTTTCTAGGTCGCTGTCGTAATAGAAATCTCCATCGTCTGAGTGAAATAGACTCTCCTCTAATCTATCGTTAGCGGCAAGAGAAGCTTTATGCTGAGCTTTGGGCTCACTCACTTTTTCATTAGGATTTGCCTTAATCTCGCTTAAAAAAGTCTCTTCTGGATAATTAGCATTGGGTCTACCTATCTCTTTATCCAGCGTGGATTTTTCCTCTTGGGAGAACTTATAGAAAAAAGTATCCGCTTTTTCTGAAGTCCTACGCACCTGGCCCTGAGGTTGTATGTCATCGCTTTTATAAACCGCTATTGAACGTTTACCGGTAAAAAATGCTTTCCATCCTTCTCTAATTTGGCTATAAATCATTCCAAAACCTAAAGAAAAAAAGGTCAATGCTAGGGATTTAAAACCTATTAAAATTCTATGGAAAGGAGTGTATTTTGTCTGCTGGCCAGACTCAAGGGAATATTTTTTGCCATCAGGCCCTGTAACCGTATATTCCAAAGAGTCAAACGATTGATTATCATATTGAGTATAACTTTTTTCTTTATCTATATACTTTATTATCATTATGAAATCACCTATTTAAGGATGTTTTTTTGCCTTCGAACTATTTTCTTCCTTTTCAGCTAACTGATGGTGAACGGCTTCTTCTTTTTCCTCATTGTCTGCTTTAAAAAAGGCAGCCGCAGGTAGGGGGTGATGTTCAAGTTCTTCCTCTTCTTCCTCTAGGTGCGCCTCTTCTTCTTTTACGTGTTCAGAGGATTTAAAAGTGGAGGAAGTTCTAGGTGTGATTACAACACTTCCTGGAGTAATGGCCTGCTCCAGAGGGACAGAAGAATTTTCTGCTACCTGAACGCCTGGATGGCTTTTCTTTTCGCCTATCATCCAATTTCCTATTAATTCGAAGGAGGTAAAATACAAGCCTAAAAAAGCATCCGCTAGGCCTATGCTTCCCTGCTTAATTTCATGACCTGTATATTTCTTAATGGCATTGTTTACCACATCTCCTGCAGGGGCCAATACAGCCGCTATAAAAAAATGCAAGCTCATTGCCACGGGTACAAGGGGAATTAAGGCCACAATCCCTACAGTACCTGCTGTTACGCGACCAATCGTTGCAAGCGCATGCAAAGCTTTGCTCTCTTTCATTTGTTTAGCCACAGTCGTTAGCTTAGGCAGACCTTTTCCTGGATTTTCTGTACTTATTTCTATAAAGCCCTTGTGAGCTTCTTGTGTTTTCTGTACAGAATCCATGCTAGGGGCCGAAGAAAAATCTCTGGGAAGTATAGCACTCATATAACCCTCATGATGTTAAGCTTCTATTTCTTTAGCTAGTTTCCTAACATGGCTTTCCCACTCTTCTTTTACTTCGGGTGAGGCCTCAATAAAGCCCCATAGCTTTTCTAGTGACTCCAAAGCTAAGCCATGTTGCTGCATAGATTGATAACAACGAGCTAAATAAAACTGGGTCTCTAAAAAGTTAGGATCTATTTCTTCAGCCATTAGATAATAATTAAGAGCTTTAGCGTACTCTCCCTCATTTTGATAGCAATATCCCATGGCATTCCAATAGGAGGAAACGGTGGGAGAAAATGTTAATAAGAGATGTAAAAGAGTTTTAGCTTCTTCGAATGCATGATTGTTAAAATTTTTGATGGCAAGCTCATAAATTAAGAGTAAAGTCTCACTTGAAAGGCCATATAATGTCGTCCATAAAGGCTGATCGGCATCGATAAGACTATTTGGATCCAAGACCTCATGATCCTTTGAAATAGAATACTTTTTTTGAATTTCTTGAATTTTTTTAAAAGCTTGTTCTATTTCATTCAGAACCTCTAGCATGGAGGGGGTATCACTTTTTTCTAATAGCTCGATTTTGAGCAAATTAATTCCTTTCACATATTTTTGGAACAGCAAAGTTAAATTTAGCTCTTTGGCTATTTGCTCTTTAAAGGCTAACCTGTATTGATGCTCTGTTTTTAATGGAGTGGCTAGCAAATGAAAATCTTGGTTGTTCACATATTCTTCAATTACAGGCTTTATCTTGGCATCAAAAGCTTTTATTTTTTCCTGCTGCATAAAAGATCCTTAGTAAATCACTCTCTTAAAATTAGTATACCTATATATTTATAATTATTGCAATTAATTTTAAATAAAGTAATATATTATATATTAACTTATTTAGTTTATTAAACTATTATAATATTTCTACTTAATCAATTAGTTTAAAAAAATGATCTAAAAAAATTCTTGATAAATGTAAAATTTTTTAAAAATTATAAACGATAGAAGATTGTCTATTAGCATTTAAACAGCCTCACCTCCAAAAAAGGCTTTTCTCTCCTCTTCTTTTCCATGGTAGTTTGATAACCATGGATCTTTCACCTTTTGCAACATTTTTTAACCAATTATCTCTCAGCTTTAATAGAACATCTCTTCACTTAAAAAGAGGCTTTGGATGCTTAGGTATTTAATAATAAAAAGGTTAGCGTTAAGAAAAAACTATAGAAAAATGTTTAATCCCCCCTTTAACACTAAGCATGCTATAGGATCAAGCAAAAGGGTTTGACAAAGTGGGGCTACGAGGAAAAATAGATTTAAAATAGGAGGTAAGTCCCTTATTAAAATATTCCTTTCTTTATTCAAAATTCGCTTTTATTGTATCGTTTACCTATAATTCATTATTTTAGGTTAAAATTATGCTAAAAACAATTTTAGGCATTTTTGGTCGCTCTCCTTTTGCTCCTTTGCAGTCTCATATGGAGATCGTTAATAGCTGCGTACAAATGCTACCTAGTTTATTCGAAGCGATGAAAAATAAAGATTATGCTGCCGTTGAAAAGATCGCAGAAAAAATATCTGAGCAAGAGCATCATGCCGATCTAGCTAAAAACCATATTCGCAATCATCTACCTAAAAATATTTACCTACCTATTGAAAGGCAGCATTTGTTAGATATCTTATCTTTACAGGACGATATTGCTGACAAAGCCCAAGACCTAGGGGTTCTTTCAACGTTGAAACCTTTAGAAATATTGCCCATTTTCGAAAATGAATTTAATCTATTCCTTGTTAAAAATATGGAATCTTTTGAAGAAGCAAGGCTAATTATTAACGAATTACACGAACTCATCGAAACCTCCTTTGGAGGGGTGGAAGCGGAAAAAGTTCGAAGTATGGTAGAAAAGGTAGCTTTTAAAGAACATGAGGTAGATATTCTTCAACGTAAACTTTTGAAAAACCTCTATCATTCTGAAAACGAGATGACGCATAGTACCTTTTATTTATGGCAAAAGATTTTTGGAACAACTGGTGCTCTTTCCGATATATCTGAGAAGCTGGCTAACCGTGTAAGACTCACCTTAGAACTGCAATAACGGAGATTGAATGATACCCGACATTCTATTGATACCTGAAAACATGCTTTTACTCATCTTTCTTTTGCTAGCAGGCTTTTATATGGCATGGAGCATTGGAGCTAATGATGTAGCAAATGCAATGGGAACCTCTGTAGGTTCTGGCGCACTTTCGTTGAAAACAGCTGTAGTCATCGCAGCTCTTCTAGAATTTTCAGGGGCTTTTTTCTTTGGGTCCCATGTCTCTGATACTATTCAAACAGGCATTATCGACTCTACTCTATTTGCTTATGAACCACGCATCTTAGTTTATGGGATGCTAGCTTCCTTGCTAGCCGCAGGCATGTGGTTGCAGATTGCCTCCTACTTTGGATGGCCTGTTTCTACTACTCATTGCATTGTAGGAGCAATTGTAGGGTTTGGCATTGTTGTAGGAGGATTAGAGGCAATACAATGGGAAAATATATTATTTATTATCACTAGCTGGGTGATTTCCCCTATTCTGGGTGGAATCATTTCTTACTTTATTTTTAATATTCTAAGAAAGAAGATTTTCTATACGCCTAACCCTATCAGGTCTGCCCAAAAGATTACTCCTATGATCGTTTTCTTAACAGTCATAGTAATGGGCCTTATCCTGGTTTTTAAAGGCTTGCAAAATTTAAACTTAGAATTTACCTTCTTAGAAGCCCTTATTTTCTCAGCTTTTTTAGGAACGATCGGCTCTTTTATAAGTTATCTACTTTTACGCAATATCTCCGCACCTACACGGTGCCAGCAGCCTGTGTGTAATGCTGAGACTAGCTTGTCCTTAGATAAAGCTAGGAAGCATTTGTTAAGGGCCAGAGAAACAGTCTCAGGAAATGAAATGCATTATCATTTATCTATCTTGCTAAATGAAGTTGATAATGTATCGACCACAATCAAGAAATCCAGCGATGGCGAAGTACACAAATCTGAATACGCTACCGTTGAGAAAATTTTTGGCTATCTTCAAATCATGAGCGCATGCTTAATGGCATTTGCGCATGGTGCAAATGATGTAGCCAACGCGATTGGACCTCTTTCCCAAGGCATCCAAGTTCTCATTAATAATACCGTTATTACCACTAGCACTACGCCTGTGTGGGCCTTAGCTTTAGGGGGAGTAGGAATCGTAGTAGGATTGGCTACCTGGGGCTGGCGTGTCATTGAAACAATTGGTAAAAAAATTACTGAACTGACTCCTACTCGCGGTTTCGCAGCAGAATTTGGCGCAGCCACTACAGTGGTACTTGCTTCAAGATTAGGGTTACCTGTTTCTACTACGCATACGTTGGTGGGATCTGTGGTAGGCGTAGGATTAGCACGAGGTTTAGAAGCTCTAGACTTAAGTATGACACGCGATATCATGATTTCCTGGCTAGTGACTGTACCTACAGGTGCTTTAATAGCTGTAGGCTTTTTTAATGCTATAATGTATCTTATTACCGTCATTTAAACTGCTACGCCTTACCTACCTATGGCAGGACTTTAAAGCTTTATTGAATTTTTAACCGTTCTTTTAGGATAATTTTAAAATGAATAAAATTCTTCTGTTTATCTTATACTCACTCGTTATCCAATCTGGCATGTATGCAGAGGCTCCTCGCCCTAAGGCTATTCTTCAAGCTCACCTACATGCAGCTTCAACTAATCCTAGCGATATTAAAACAATGAAAATCCATCCTGGCTCCGCAGTTACCCTACAAGCTGAGATAAAGAATGTCGGAAATTTGCCGAGTGCTCCAGGAAAAGTTTATATTCGCTTTGTCTTGATCGAACCACTAGAAGACTTACTACAAAGTCGCACTTTCCATACAGAAAGTATTCCCCTACCTACCCTCTATCCTGGGCAAGTAACTGTTGTTAAGTTTATAAAAGAACATCAATGGCCGTCCCTACAGGATTTTATTAAACAAAATTGGAATATGCGTCACTATCAAGCAGTAATTAAAATTGATGGAGAAAAAGAGGAAAAAGTGATTGGCTATCTCCCTATATTTTTCTCTGCTTATTATTATGAGGGGCATCATCGTGAAGTGCCTAGAGAGGTTAAATCACGCTAAAGGATAAAAACTTTTATAATATCTATGCCAGATACTCGGTCCAATTCGCGCCCCTTTAACTTATGAAGCTACTTTGCTCGCTTTGTTGGATAGAAAAGATAGAGAAAAAGAGATTGCAAAAAATAATCTGTAAGGAATTTATAGGAAAAAGATATGCATTCACTTTCTTTTGTCCCCCACATAAAAATACCCGAAGAGGTGCAATTAAAGATTCTTAGCCTTCTAAATGAAAAAGAATTACCGATTGCAGCCCTTGTTAACAAACATTGGCAGCGAATGGCCCAAGATCCTTCTTTATGGCGGCCTATTTGCCAACGACGCTGGAAAAACCTTAGCCACTTTTCTTCTCCAGGAAAAAACTGGCGAAAAATCTGTAAGAAAAGAGTGCAGATGTCGCAAACGATGAGGCTAACGAAAGGCGAGTATTCGAAAAATAAATGTAGAGAGACTATCTACAAATTACCTAATTTCTCAGGAAAAATCCTTGCACTTAAAAGAGAGAAACAGTTTGCTTTTATAAAAGCTACAGCAGGTACAGCGCAAATCTATCACTTGGACGAAAAAAGTTGCCAGCTAGTGTATGATAATGTGAAAGAGGAAAGTTCTCGTCTGATTCATTATCAAGAAGGCCATATTATTCAAGTGACGCAAGAAGGGCAGCTCTATCGTTGGAAAGTTAATGAGGCTTTTCCTACAACTTCTCTATGTTACCTTGAAAATTTTGAAGAGGCTTACTTTGCTCAAAATCATTTATTTTTAGTTAATTCTCATCTCACGCAATTTAAAATTGTGGATGTACGCACAGGATTAAGCTGCTACAAGACTACCTTGGCACCGATCAATTTTATTCTCTGCCGAAATAATCAAGCCTTAATCCACTGTCTAGATGGCAGCCTTTATTTTATTAATAATCTAGAGAGCTCTTTCTCCAGCAGCCTTATGGCGTTGGAAGGCAACCTTAAGTCCCCTCTTAATCAAGAACTCTGCCAGTTTGATGAAGCTCGAGTCATTATTTTATGTGAAGATGATTTACAAAGAAGATGCCATATATGGGATGCTTCTAATGGAAAAAAGAAAATAGAGTTTACCTTGGCACCACGACCTGTGGAAAAATGTGGGGATAAGAAGTCAATTTTAACAACCTCTAGTTATGATGGCAAGCGCTTAGGAGTAGGATTAAGTATAGTTTTTGTTTTAATTTATGATGTTGATGATGGAAATTTTTTAACGTCATCAAACATAGGCGACATAGATTCTGTGCGCTTTCTTGCTTTAGATGAAAACCATTTCCTCGCCTCTACTTTTCATCCTGAATTCAAGAGTTTTGAACTTTATCAACATACTCCAGCTAAAAAATATGGTGGAATAATATTGCCCTTCCTGCCTAACACATATCCATGGGTAAATTCTAATACTATTCATGCTAGCTACGATGGCCGCAAACTACTCTTTTGTGATGAGCATGGATGGCTGCATCTATGGGACTTTGCTCATTTGCAAGGAAAGGAGCCTATTTTAGTGGCTCCTCCCTATGCTTAAGAAAACTATTTGCCTATCTGAAGCGTTTGGCTAATTAAAATAGATTGCAACTGCTCATAAGAACGATAAGAGGAATATTTTTCTTGCTTCATTTCTTGGCTAAGCGTCTCAGTGAGTTGTTAGGTTACTTGAAGTTGAGCATCTATAAAATGTCTAGATTCTTCAAGCTTGATGAAAGAAGAGGGATCAACGGATAAAGAAATTGAAGAGCCAAAATAGTTCTTTATAGCTAATAGATACCGTTGAGAAAGCTTCAGCATTTGCTCGTCTCCAGGATAGACTAAGCGAGCTCTTTTCTCCTGCCAAGCTGAAAGTCCTTTCTTATCTGCATTGAATTTTCTCTGAGCTTCCTCTAGCTCTTTAGACATTTGTTGATAGCTTTTATGCTTTCTTTCTATTCGAGGAAAATCTGATGAAGCTTTGTCTATTAAAAGAATCCAATCCTCATTTATTGCAAGTTTACATTTCTCACGCTTGTTTGCAATTTTTTCAATTACCTCTTTTTTCTGCTTTACTGCTTGCTCAAAACACTAAATTTTTTCATCTATTGGGCCATAAATTTCTTTTTCTTGCTGCTGATAAATTGTATATTCATCTTCTAACATTTGGAAATCTTGAGGAAATTCTGCAAGCCTTACTCGTGTGTCATCTAAATTAGGAAGGATAAGGGGAAGGGAATGAGAATCATCTAAGCTAGATATTCTTTCTAACAACTCTTGAATATGCGAAATTATATTATCTATTTCACTACAATGGAGGAACTTTTCAACCAGAGAAGCATGCAGTTCAGCTATTGAGTAGCGATTATTTGTAAAAAGAAGCTTATCAAATGCTCGCACGCTTTGTTCTAAATCTCTGAGCATGTCTAGTTTTTCATCGGTCTGCTGTAAACTGTGCTTCAGTACTTCTTCAATTTCTTTACCTACATGCACTGTAGCCGCTATAGGTGCCCAGTTTTTTCCTGATGAAACCTATTGTAGTTGAATAAGGGCCTGGAAGCCTGAGCTTCAAAGAAAAAATTTCTTTAGCGAATTGAAATATTGCCAAAGACTCGCTATCCCCTTCTTTCATTTGCAGGTAGGTATAAAGATTAGCTTTAAACTGCAGATGTGCCTCAGTTTCTTGCTTCACTCGATTTACAAAAACTGTAGTTACTCTTTCGTCTAATTGCTTCTCTTTTCCTTTCTCGTCAACTTCTCTAGGCCTTTTTAGGCTTCTTTATTTGCAAGGGCTCAGAAGACGGAGAAGAATGGGGGCCTATAGGATGATTCATAAGACTCTCCTTTTTCCTCTTAGAAATTAGATCTTTAGCAAATTGCCTTTGATAATGCGCCAATTGCTTGAGGAGAGGAATAAAAAGCTTTTTGAATGGAGAAAGTTAAAAGAGATCTAGAAATGATAAATGCCCCTTAAGCTTCCATGCTTTAAAGGAGGAAAAGAATTTTTTTTTAAGAAAAGCGAAAAAAAAGCTTAAGGAGGGTCTAAATATTTATTTAGCCACCTTGTTAGGTAATTTTAATTACCTTTAAGAGACAAAAGCAGCCAATGGAAGATTCTAACTTATGCAAAGACCTAGTAGGAGTGTCGGTAAAATAATTTAAACAAAAGCTATATTTTTATGATCTATAAAGAAGTAAGAAAGAAAAAGCGCCTTTTCCCTTTAAATTTTTATAATATCAAGCAGCTTATAGATTAAAAAAGAGAAAGCAACTTGAAGACACCAGGCTTATTCCATTTATTTTCTCTATTCTTTTTTAATAAAAGGCAAACTCATCAGATTTTAGCTCTAGATTCAAGCCTGTAAGGACTAATAAATATTAAAAATATTTTTATTTTAAAGACTAATTTTAAGGGGAAAAGAGGTGGTTTTTTAAGGGGAAAAGAGATGATTATCCGTTCACACTAAAGACTTAAAAAAATTTATTTTGGAAAGCTTTAAGCCTTATTTTACAGGGCGGGCGTAAATATTTTGGCAAAAGACTTATCAAAAAATAAGTTGATAATATATACGCTAAAATTAGCCAAGGAGATCCATTATGACAGCCTCTATTGATACAGATACTATCGTCGATAATCTTGTAAATAAAACCAAGCACTACCTGATTACGACTGTCGGTAGAATTGCTGAAGATGCGCATGCAGATGAAATTTATAACGCCCTTTCCTATGCTCTTCGAGAAGAGGTAATGATCCGTTGGTTAGCAGGGGTCCGAACACAAAATAAGCAAGATACCCGCATGCTTTACTATCTTTCGATGGAGTATCTGCCCGGAAGGATTCTAAATAATGGGGTCACCAATTTCAGAGCCCTAGAGATTGTACAAGCTGTGCTGCAAAAGCTGAATCGTTCCTACAACGAAATTATCTACCATGAAGCCGATCCTGGCTTAGGCAATGGGGGCTTAGGACGCCTTGCTTCCTGTTTCTTAGATTCATTGGCTACTTTAAATTATCCGGCTCAAGCTTATGGGCTAAGGTATCAATATGGAATTTTTGAACAACAACTTTGGAATGGTGCGCAGGTGGAAGCCCCTGATTGCTGGCTGATCAGTGGTAACCCTTGGGAATTTCGCCGCGATACCCGCCGTGTGCATGTTAAATATTGTGGAAATACTACTGCTCTCCACAATATTCACGGTGACGATATTTACCAGCTAAAAGACTTTGAAGAAGTGCAAGCCCTTCCCTATGATTATCCTATCGTAGGATATGCCAAAGATAATAAATACTCTGTCGTAACTTTACGTTTATGGACGACTAAAGAATCTCCTCGTAATTTCCAGCTACAACGCTATAATGCCGGTCGCTTGGACCAAGCAGCTGAAAATTCCGCTTTAACAGACGTATTATATCCTAGCGATCATCACGAAACAGGTAAAAGGGTGCGCTTAAAGCAAGAGTTTTTGCTTGTTTCTGCTTCATTACAAGATATTGTTCGCCATTATCTGGCTCATCATCAAAACTTTCGCTCGTTTGCTGATAAAGTACGTATACAAATTAATGATACTCACCCCGCCATGGTAATCCCTGAGCTCATTCGCATGCTTATCCAAGAACATGACTTACCTTGGAGAACAGCTGTAGAGATGACACAAGCCTGTACCGGATACACCAACCATACTGTGCTTAGCGAAGCTCTGGAAGTATGGGATAAAGATCTATTTAACTACCTGTTGCCTAGACAATTACGGATTATTGAAAGGCTAAACCAAGAATTTTGTAATACCGTACGTAGTAAATATCCTCGTGATGAAGATAAGGTAAGACGCATGTCTATCATAGAAAATCAAAGCATTCGCATGGCAAATCTTTCTGTTATCGGCTCACATTCAGTCAATGGCGTCTCAGAAATTCACTCAGAAATTTTAAGAACTCGAGTTTTTAAAGATTTTTATGAGATGTTTCCTGAAAAGTTTTTTAACGTTACCAATGGAGTCACTCAGCGTCGTTGGCTATTAGAATGCAATCCTGAGCTTTCTAAATTTATTACTAAACGCATTGGAGATGGCTGGATCACGGACTTTGCCAGTATAGGAGAGTTAGCTAACTTTGCTAGCGAGCTGGCTAGCCAAGAAGAATTTTTGGCTATCAAAAAAAGAAACAAACAGCAGTTAATAGAATTTCTTAATGAAAATAATAGGCAGCGCAATGAAAAAGGCGACCTAGTTGTGCCCTCTCCCCTGATTGAAGCCGATGCTATTTTTGATGTGCAAATTAAGCGTATTCATGAATACAAACGTCAATTGATGAACATCTTAAATATCATCATGACCTACCAAGAAATTTTAAAAAATCCTCAACATCAAAGGATAAAAAGAGTATGCATATTTGCTGGAAAGGCTGCCGCCTCCTATGATCTGGCTAAAAATATTATTCTTCTCATTAATGCTGTTGCCCGCAAGATCAACCATGATCCTGCCGTAGCAGGTTTTTTGAAAGTCGTGTTTATTGAAAATTATAACGTTTCGCGGGCTGCTATCATTATTCCTGCTACCGATCTATCCGAACAAATCTCTACAGCCGGCACGGAAGCTTCTGGTACAGGTAACATGAAATTGGCGATCAATGGAGCTTTAACCATAGGCACAGATGATGGGGCAAACATAGAAATGAAAGAATCTATTACTGAGAAATGGTGGCCTTTTGCCTTTGGTGCTTCGAGGGCTGAGATAGAAAAAATGCAATTCGAGCATTCTTACAATCCTAAAGAAATCTATAACAAAAACCCCTCTATCCAAGCAGCCTTAAATACCTTACGAGATCATACGTTTGCCAATAATGAGCAGGAACATCAAGCTTTTAATGGAATATTTCAAATACTATTAGAAGGTTTTTACGGGTCAGGAGCCGATCATTATTTTATTTTAAAGGATTTAGAAAGCTATTTTGAAACACAAAAGAAAGTCGAGCTTCTTTACGATAATCCTTTACTTTGGGCAGAATATGCGATTCACAATATAGCAGGAATGGGCAAATTTTCTACAGATGTTTCCATTAAAAATTACTGCGAAAAGATTTGGGGTTTAAGCCCTTGCCCTACTGATCCTGAAATACTGAGAAGGGTAGAACACGAATATAGGCAGTATGGCCGTTAATCATTTCCCATTCATAAATGCTTTTATTATTTTGCTTTTTAAAATTAGGGGCTATCATAAAGGCCCCATTTTTGTATAAGCTGCTTATACAAACCTTTTTCTTTGACGCGCGCTAGCCCCTCGTTAAAAAAATTAATAAATTCTTCCGATTTAGGATGATCTAAGGATACTAAACGAAGGCCTTGATGGGATAAAGGCGCTGTGGCTATTTTTAGCTTATTATCATAAAACCTATGGATCATCATTTGTGCATGCCATATATCCATAATGACACCATCTATTTTGTCGTTTTTAAGATTTTCTAAAGCTGCATTCATGCTCTCATAAGTTACCAAGATAATAGAAGGATAACGGGATACATCATAAATGGAAGAAGTTCCCGCAATAATACCAACAATTTTACCATCCATATCCTCTAAGCGATGAGCATCAAATTTTTCGTCCACGACAAGCACGGAACCTAATTTATATAAAGGATGGGAAAAAATATAGGTTTGGCGATTAAGACTATTAGGTACCATGAAAGTGAAAACGGCATCATAGTTCCCCGCCCTAAGATCTTCTAAAAGGGTATTGGGGTTAGCAGGAACAAATTGAATACGCAGATTGGCTTCTTTACCAGCAGCAAGCACTAGCTCTTCAGCAAAGGCTTGGACGTTCAGTTCTTTGCCAGTAAAATCAAAACCATTCCAATTGATATGACGTGCGATAACTATGCTTTGAGAGTTTGATAAATACTTTGAAGAAAAGCAACCAGAGCGAATCCCGATGAGCAGCAAGATTCCTAATAAAAGAATAACAAAAATACGTATTAAATTTTTATAAGCTAAAAAACTAGTCGATTCCACTTAGATATGTCAGTACTTGTTAATTATAGTCCGAACCCCAGTGCTATTTAAGAAAATTATTTTCTTTAAGTGCTAACCGCAGATCTTAGCAGATTTTGCTCAATAAATAAATCTATAAAATTAATTAGCTAGCCTCTAGTCATGATATATTCGCACCTTTCCTTATTATCCTCTCTAAAAGGTAGGTATCTTCTGATATTACAGAGAGAATCAAATTGATTTTGCTGCAAACCAAGCTTTTGCAGCTAAGAGAGCAATCTTATTCTGAAAAAAAAAGGTCAAACTGCTTGCACGCTGTATAAAGTACACGCAGCTGACAGAGCTGCCCTTTCTTTTCAGGAGGGAGGACTAGCTGGCTGCTGCTTAATCGAAGATTTTGAAGATCAGTAAGCTGCCCTATCTTTGCAGGAGGAGTGGTAAGCTTATTGTTCTCTAAGTTAAGCCAACGTAACTGCGAGAGCTGCCCTATCTTTGCAGGAAGAGTGGTAAGCTTGTTGTTCTCTAAGTTAAGCCAACGTAACTGCGAGAGCTGCCCTATCTCTGGAGGAAGAGTGGTAAGCTTATTGTTCTCTAAGTTAAGCCAACGTAACTGCGAGAGCTGCCCTATCTTTACAGGAAGAGTGGTAAGCTTGTTATTCTCTAAGTTAAGCCAACTTAACCACGACAGCTGCCCTATCTCTGCAGGAAGAGTGGTAATCTGGTTATTTTCTACGCAAAGAAATTCCAGTCCAGGCAGCTGCCCTATCGCTGGAGGAAGAGTGATAAGCTGGTTGTTTTCTAGGCAAAGACATTGCAGTTGAGACAGCTGCCCTATCTCTGGAGAAAGAGTGGTAAGCTGGTTGTTTTCTAGGCAAAGACGTCTCAGCCTAGGCAGCTGCCATATCTTTGCAGGAGGGGAGGTAAGCTGGTTGCTGCTTAAGTCAAGACTTTCAAGCTTAGAAAGCTGCCCTATCTCTGCAGGCAGGCTGGTGAGCTCGTTTTGATTTAATTCAAGCTCTTGCAGCTGAGACAATTGCCCGATTTCTGCAGGCAGGCTGGTGAGCTTATTTTGATTTAATTCAAGCCTTTGCAGCTGAGATAGCTGCCCGATTTCTGCAGGAAGAGTGGTAAGC
>NZ_JAEMUC010000040.1:0-30835 GCF_018342455.1 Neochlamydia sp. AcF95
TCTTTACCATTAGAGCGAGCAATAACCGACTTTGGAGCAGATATTGCTTTGGGAAAAGTAGGAGAAAAGATGAAGGAACATTATGGAATTGAAGCTTCTTCTTCCATGGTTAGATTGATTACCCAAAAGCATGCAAGCAGAATAGCTAAGCTAAAAAAAGAAGCGGTTAGTCAAGAAGCAATCATCATCAGTGAAACAGATGGGAGTATGGTACCCATTGTGGAGATAGACAAGATTGACAAACAAGCAAAAAAAGATACAAGAAAAGCAAGGAAAGTATGTTGGAAAGAAGCCAAACTAAGTTTAGCAAGAGGCAATGACAGAGCCAACCGCTTTTATGCTGGTAGTATTGGGACGGCAGAACAAGCAGGCCAACAGATGCTAGAATGTGCTTCTTTAGCGGGTCTGAAAGAAGGCAGCTATGTGCATGCCATAAGTGATGGTGCTCCGTGGATAGCTGAACAAGTAAAGCTAAAATTTTGCAATCGAAGCGGCCACTTAATTGATTTTTATCATCTGTGTGGATATTTATCCGAGGCTGCCATTTGGTGCAATATTTTTGAGCCAAAAAAGTGGTTAGAAGAAAGTAAAGAGAAGTTAAAAGCTGGAAAAAGCCAAGAAGTTTTCAAAGAGATTGAAAATAAGTTCAAGGCGCTAGATCATCCTGAGCAGGAGAATGGCTTAGTAAGATGCTATAGGTATATGGAAAAAAGACTGGATATGATGAATTATAAAAACGCTTTAGATAAGGGCTTACCGATTGGGTCAGGCGAGATAGAAAGTAGTCATAGACATGTGGTACAAAAGAGGCTGAAGATAGCGGGAGCTTGGTGGAAGACAGAAAATGCTAATGCGATGCTAAGCTTAAGAATAGGTAGATTAAATGGTTATTGGGAAGCTTACTGGAATTCTTACAAAGCTGCGGCTTAAAAAAGATTGCCAACACTTTTGTTTACACCCCTTAACAGAAGCACATTTCTGATTTATTGACCTTATGTTAAAAGATCAGTATAATTGCACTCCTAAGCTTTAATCTTTAAGCCTAAATAAGGTATCATAAAGCCCATCTAAGGATTTAGAAAAAAGCTAAGAAAATTATTATTTTTTATTAAAACTTTTCTTATAAAGTTTGAAATTTATTTTTACACACTTTAATCAAGCTTATTGCTACCCTTTTGCCTATCACCTCTAAGCCCTCCACAATTAGCAAGTTACTAGCTAATTGAAATAAATAAGAATCCTGATTATAATTGGAATAGGTTAGAAGTTTAGCTTTAATTCCTTTTTTAACGCATTTAATTTCTATCTTAAGTCTATTGCCCTCCACCTAAAAAGCTTACATCCCTCCTGTTAACATTAGATAAATTAAAAAAAATAAAATTTACTTTGTAGACGGTGGAAGCCATTCCAAAACTCCTTGACCATTCAGAGAGAAAAGAATTATACTAGACTTGTAAAGTGAAAGAATTTTTTGTCATCATTTAGGCACTGAGAAATATTTAAATTTTGTTGCCACCAATAAAATTTCTTTATTTTTGCCAATTTATTTCTAAGCAAAGGCTGTGGCTATGGGCGAAAAAACTGAAGAAGCAACACCAAAAAAGTTAAGGGATGCCAAAAAGAAGGGTCAGGTAGCTAAATCTCAAGACCTTCCTTCTGCTTTTACCTTTATTGTCTCGGTTTATGCAGCCGTAGCATTAAGTTCAACCCTCTATCAGCAATTAGGAGATTTCACGGTAGGGACTTTTCGCATGATAGCCACCACTAATCTGGATGTGGCTATTCCTCAGCTCTATTACCAATCTGCTATTGTAATCTTTATAGCTAGCATTCCTCTGATGGCTATCGTATGTGTAGTCGGCGTTATCGTCAATTTTTTAACCGTTGGCCCGGTTTTTGCTATAGAAGTATTTAAGTTTGACCCCAAGAAATTTAATCCGATACAAAACTTAAAAGCAAAATTTAAGCTTAAGACTTTAATTGAATTGTTGAAATCAACATTAAAGTTATTTATTGCTAGCTACTTAATCTACCAGGTCATGATGAAGAGCTTACCCATTTTGATAAAAACAGTATCTATGCCGATGATCTCTGCTTTGTTGGTTTTTGATGCTTTTTTGATGGAAGTAGTAGCAAAAATAGGCTTATTTTTTATTATCATAGCGGTAGCCGATTTTATCTATCAGAAGAAAACGTTTGCTAAAGAAATGAAAATGGAAAAATTTGAGGTCAAGCAAGAGTATAAAAACTCGGAAGGAGATCCTCATATTAAAGGTAAACGAAAGCAAATTGCCCATGAAATTGCTTATTCAGAGGGACCTGCAGCAGGTGTTAAAAAAGCCAAGGCAGTTGTCACTAATCCTACCCACCTAGCTATAGCGATAGGATACGAACGAGAGATAGATGCAGCTCCTTACATCTTAGTAATGGGTAAAGATTTACTAGCAGAAAGAATTATTAAACTTGCCGAAGAATACGAAGTTCCGGTTTTACGGAATATTAAATTAGCCCATCGACTCTGGGAATCTGGGGAAATCTATCAGTACATTCCCGAAGACACCTATGAAGCCTTAGCAGAAATACTACGGTGGGTTAGCTCGTTAAATACCGAGGCTCAATACGATTATATAGGGGAAAAGTGACACATGAACTTTTTTAGAAAAATTTTGGACGGAATAACTGCCCGCCTAGGAGGAGAAAGATCGCTTGAAAATATTTCAAGATCAAGTGATGTCTTTCTTGCTTGCTTGATCATTGGTATTTTAATGATGATCATCCTTCAGCTGCCTCCTCACCTCATTGATTACTTAATTGCCTTTAACTTAGCTATCTCAGTGGCTCTCTTAATGGTAGGGATGTATATCCCTAGCGCTGTGCATTTATCTATTTTTCCCTCTTTACTGCTGATTACGACTCTCTACCGGCTAGGATTAAATATTGCTTCTACCCGTCAAATTTTATTACATGCTAATGCCGGCGAGATTATTTATGGTTTCGGTAATTTTGTTGTCGGCGGCAACTTTGTAGTGGGAGGAGTTATATTTCTTATCATTACCTTGGTCCAATTTATTGTCATCACTAAAGGTGCCGAACGGGTGGCAGAGGTAGCCGCACGTTTTACTTTGGATGCGATGCCCGGTAAGCAAATGAGTATCGATGCTGATATGAGGGCAGGGATTTTAGACCAAAACCAAGCCCGTGAAAAACGCCTAGCCATCCAAAAAGAGAGCCAGCTATATGGTGCGATGGATGGTGCGATGAAATTTGTGAAAGGTGATGCGATCGCAGGCATTGTAATTACCCTCATAAACATTATAGGTGGAATTATTATCGGTAATACGATGAATGGAATGACCATGGCGGATGCCGCCCAAACCTATAGCGTTTTATCGATTGGTGATGGTCTGGTATCTCAAATTCCATCTTTATTGATTACTATTACTGCAGGTTTGGTTACTACACGTGTTTCCAATGAAACTTCCGATTCTAACTTAGGTGCTGAAATATCAGGGCAAATTTTAAAGCAGCCTAAGGCTCTGTTGCTGGCTGCGGCCTTTTTAATGGGCATGGCCATTATGCCTGGATTTCCTGCCGCCCCCTTCTTAATCCTTTCTGCAGGCATGGGTTTAATTGGCTACTCTCTTATGTCAGCGGCAAGGTTGAAAAGAGAAGCAGCAGGTGGCCTTACTTCAGCAGGCGGGGGAACTATTTCTTCAGTAGCCGCAGCAAGCCCAAGTATAGACACTTCTGTTTCCGGCCATAAAGTAATTGCAGGTGGAGGCATTGATAATTACGCTCTCACCCTTCCTGTGATTCTAGAATGTGGTAGACACTTAAGTGGAGAGATCCAAAAAGCCCAAAAAGGACAAAGCTTTGTCGATCAAATGATTCCCAAGATGCGACAAGCTCTCTATGCCGATCTGGGTGTGAGATTTCCTGGCGTGCACGTACGTACAGACTCCCCTGTCCTTGAATCTGATGAATATTCCATTCACCTAAATGAAGTTCCTATTATTCGAGGAAGAGCTTTAGAAAACAGCGTGCTAACAAACGAAAGTGAAGAAAATCTTAAGCGCTACAACCTTCCTTACGTGAGCTATAAGAACTCCTTAGGGATGCCTTCCTTATGGGTAAGTATACAAAACAAAGAGCTTTTAGATAAAGCGGGTATCAAATATTGGAATGCCTTAGAGGTGATGGTTTTGCATGTATCTTACTTTTTTCGCCATTATGCTAATGAATTTGTGGGCATTCAAGAAGTAAAATCGATGATTGAGTTTGTAGAGAAATCTTTTCCTGATCTAGTCAAAGAAGTTACCCGTTTAATTCCCCTCCAGAAAATGACCGATATCTTTAAACGTTTAATTCAAGAACAAGTTTCAATCAAAGACTTACGCACAATTTTAGAAGCTTTAAGTGAATGGGCTCAAACAGAAAAAGATACAGTTTTGCTGACTGAATATGTACGTTCCTCCCTTAAACGCTACATTAGCTTTAAGTATTCACAAGGACAATCTGTTCTTTCGGTTTATATTTTAGATCCTGAAATTGAAGATATGGTGCGAGGGGCTATTAAACAAACTTCTGCTGGCTCCTATTTAGCTTTAGATCCTGATTCTGTGCAATTGATTCTGCAAAGCATCCGTAATACCGTGGCGCCTCCTCCTCCTGGAGGGCAACCCCCCGTTATCCTAACAGCCATCGACGTTCGCCGATTCGTTCGCAAGCTTGTAGAGATGGAGTTTTCTGATATCTCGGTAGTTTCCTACCAAGAAATTGTTTCTGATATTCGTCTTCAACCCTTAGGGAGAATACAGATAGGATAGCCTAATTTTAACGTTAAGTTTCACAAGAAGGTAAGACTATGGTCGTAGATCTTGGACATTTACAGAACCCTGATGGATTGAAACAAATCTTGATGGGAATGAAAGAGGATCAAGCATCCGATAAATTGGTAGCAAAAGCTGCTATTATCGCTTCTGAGCAGAAAGCAGAATTGCAAGAGCAACAATCGGAGGAAAAAAACCCCTTAGCAGCAGCGCTACGCCGCTCAGATCGTCAGATTAAAGCTCATACTTCTAGTGTTAAAAAAGCTAAGGAAGCCAAATTAGCGCAGAAAAAGTTAATGCCACCTAAAGAGCTAGAGGAAGGGGCTCAACAATTCTCCAAGAGAAACCCTCAATTTCCTCCTGCAGGCTTACTCGCCTTAACTGAAAAGCTTAAAGATGGCATGAGTAAGCAAGATATCTTGGAAATGATTCATAAAGAATATCCCAATCCCATTGAAGCTAGCTTAGCTTTAGAATTTCTTATCTCTGTAGCCTTAGAGGATTTTAAAGACACTCTTCAGGTTGCGCAAGTAGATTTGAACAAGGAAATCATTGATAAACGTGAACAGGAAGTAGCCCATAAGGTCGAGACGGAAGCCAAAAAGGCTACACAAGAAGCCACAGAAGCGGCTTTAAAAATTGTCCAAGGAGGGGATCTCAATAAATTATTAGATTACTTGATGTCAAATCCTATTGAAGCCACAGCTATTTATAAAATGTTAGATGAAGGCTATGGAAAAAATCTAAAAAAAATTGAGTCTTTTCTTTTAAAAAAATGTGGGATAGAAATAAATAAGCTGAAGAAGCTAGATGATAAAGAAGATGTGGCCCACATGAAAAATACAATGGCTCTTTTAAAAAAATTGCAAGCTATCATGGGCGTTGACAGGTATTTTGAAATTCGAAACGCTAACAAACCTATAAAAGCCGCTAGAGCTAGCTAGAATTTTTAACCACGATTGATTATGGCAAAATTTACTGCCCATGAAGTTTCTAGGCAATTTTTATATCTGGCTGCAGAAAGATTTTTGTCGTCCGATAAGATTATCCAGGCAGCCGTGAAAGCTGGTGCACAGACAATAGAGGATAAGATTACTTTGATTAACCAGATGCGTGATGCAGTTAGGCAAGTTTCTATTCATCATATTTTTCGCTCTGTCCAGCATCGCGATGAAATGTTTAGTGCCATCCTGGAAGCTTTAAGTGACTTAGAAGATCAATTAGAAGAAGAGCTAATTAAACAAGAAGAAGAACAGCAGCTACATATTAACCCTAATAATGAATGAGGTTTTAATGCCTTCTCATAATCTAGAATCGCTTCTGAAAGATCTTGGAGAGAAAATTGAACTTTCGCATTTAGAACCGACAGGAAATAATAATATCACCCTTCTTTTAAAAGGCAACAATGAGGTGGTATTGCAGAAGCATAACACTCAGCCTTATCTGATCATTTCGTTTGAAATCCTTGAATTGCCGGCCGGCCGTTTTCGTGAAAATATCTTTCGCGAAGCTCTTAAATTTAATCATCTAAATAAAGCTCATGAAGGCATATTTGCTTTTAGTAAAAAAACTCAAGTGTTTTTTTTGTTTGATATGTTACCTTTTGATGAAATCTCCGGTGAGCAAGTCAATACAATT
The DNA here is from genome assembly GCF_018342455.1 of Neochlamydia sp. AcF95. Lineage (NCBI taxonomy): Bacteria > Pseudomonadati > Chlamydiota > Chlamydiia > Parachlamydiales > Parachlamydiaceae > Neochlamydia > Neochlamydia sp. AcF95. The sequence continues at coordinate 6,468 of NZ_JAEMUC010000040.1, forward strand.
ATGCAGAATTTATCAGAAAAAGTGACTCTTTGGAAAGAAGCTCTTAACCGCGGAGAGATTCCCACCATCGGCTTTTCTAGCTTAACTTCTCCAGGAGGAGGTAGCAGCTTTTTTGGCATACGGCCTTGATGGGCTCATATTTTCTTAAGGCCAGGCAGCTAAGCTGTCTTTATTCTTTAGAGAGATTTTTGGCCAAGAAAGCCTAAAAACAAGCATAAAGCTGCTTATCTTATTTTGAAAATCAATGGCTAAGGATGCTTTAGCCCTTTTTTTGTATTTATTCTTATATAGACTATCTATTAATCTGCAGGCATGACAATGATAACGCCCCAGCTTTGTAACTCGCTTTTGGCCACTCCCTCAGCTCCCGGCTGGAAGGCAGTGGGCATAAAACCACACCACGGCATTAATGTTCCCCTATTCTCTTTACATACCCAAGTTAGTGGAGGCATAGGCGAATTTCATGACTTAAAATGGGTGATTGATTGGTGCCATCAAGTTAATTTTAATCTGATCCAGCTTCTTCCTCTCAATGACACGGGCCCTGAACCTAGTCCCTATAGCTCTATTTCAGCTTTTGCTTTAAATCCTCTACATATAAGTCTTTCTTCCCTTCCAGATGTAGAAACTTATAAAGATTTAACAGGCCTACTTGCTGAATTGCAATTGCTCACAAAAAAACAGCGTGTGGATTACCCTACCCTCCATATTAAACGCGATCTCTTTTTGCAGCTCTACTATCAATATACGTATGCGCATCAATCTCAATCTCCTGGCTACCTAAATTTTACTAAAGAAAATCCTTGGCTGCAGAGCTATGCTCTTTTTAAGGCATTAAAAAAAATTAGCAATTGGCAACCTTTAGATAGCTGGCCTTCAGAACTTCAAGATCCTTGTTCAGCAGAAATAAAGCGGCTGCAAAAAAAATATGAAACCCAAATTTCCTATCATATATTCCTACAATATCTCTGTTTCAAACAATTTGAAGAAGTACGAAAGTATGCTCGATCTAAGGACATCTTATTAAAAGGCGATATCCCTATCCTCATTAGCCGAGAAAGCGCTGATGTATGGCTTCATCGTAAACTTTTCATCATGGATCAAAATGCTGGGGCTCCCCCCGATATTTATAGCCAAGAAGGGCAAAATTGGCACTTTCCTCTTTACAATTGGGAGGAGATGGAAAAAGATCATTATACCTGGTGGCAAGAGCGTTTAAAAGTGGCCGGTCGCTTATATGATATTTTTCGCATCGATCATGTCGTGGGTTTTTTTCGTATATGGGCCATCCCTTTAGGTAAAGCTAGCGCTGAGGGAAATTTTTTTCCTGAGGATGAAACACAATGGGTTCCTTTAGGTAAAAAGAATCTTGCCATGATGCTAAAAAATTGCTCGATGCTACCGATTGGTGAAGACTTAGGGGCTGTCCCTGTGAAGGTAAGAGAATGCTTAAAAAGCTTAGGGATATGCGGCACAAAAGTTATGCGATGGGAAAGAGATTGGCAAGGAGATAAAAGCTTTATTGATATCCATGCTTATCCGCCAGAGAGCATGACCACAGTTTCTACCCATGATTCCGAAACGTTAAAGCAGTGGTGGAAAAATCATCCTGAGGAAGCCCTTTATCTATGCCAAGCCAAGGGGTGGGAGTATGAGCCTGCCTTATCATTTGAGAAAAATCTAGCCATCCTTAAAGACAGCCATCGCTCTCCTAGCCTTTTTCATATTAATCTTCTCAATGAATACTTTTCCCTTTTTCCCTACATGACCTGGGATGAGCTCAGCGATGAGCGCATTAATGATCCATCGGGACACTCCACTACCAATTGGACCTATCGCTATCGCTTGTGTTTTGAAGAGATTTATCATAACAGCGAATTAATAGCTCTCATGAAGAGCTTAGTTAAAGTAAAAAATTAAATGAAAATGCGCTTGATTTTCTTTATCTTTCTTATTTTTTTCTATCCATCTTTAGGGAAAGCAAGAGAGCCTAGTCATGCTAAGATTAAAACGCTCTATAGTAGCTTAAATCCTCATTCGATTGCAGAGCACCTTGCCTTCTATCAGCTTTATCCTCAAAGCATAGAAGGCAAAAAAGCTTGCCATGAGGCATGGCAACTTCTTAATAAAAGCAGTGGTAATGAAATAGTTTCTTTATCCTCCTTGCCTGATGTAAATTCCATCCTTCAAGCGATCATTGCTTTAATTAACAAAGAACCTAATGAAGAGCTCCCTACTCTTTCAGGGGCAGAACTAAATGTGATAAATAAGCTCTGTAGTCAACTAGGCAATAGAAGTCTAAAAGGCTATAAGGCCACTTCAGAAGCAGATATGATTGCTTTACCTTCCCAAGAGATTGATTTAGCACGAGGGATTTTTTTATCGCAACTAGGTGGGGGGCCGGCAGCCCTTTTACAAATTGATAGCTATGAAGCGCTGATAGATTTGATGGCTCTTCAAATATTAGCTCAAATTCCTACAGATGCTACTCCTGAACAAATAATTAAAGCGATTAATCATTTTGTGTTTACCGAAATGGAGTTTCGTTTTCCCCCTCACTCTTTATATGCTAAAAATATAGATATTTATACTTTTTTACCCGCTGTACTTGATTCTAGAAAAGGAGTCTGCTTAGGAGTTTCTATTCTTTACCTTAGCTTGGCCCAACGTCTTAGTTTACCCTTAGAGATGATCACTCCGCCTGGCCACATATATGTCCGTTATCATCAAGGTGACAAGGTTATCAACATTGAGACAACGGCACGAGGAGTTGAGCTTGAAAGTGAGGAATATTTGAGCATCGACACATGCCAGCTGCAGTTACGCGATCTTAAAGAAGTTATTGGCTTTGCTTATATCAACCAAGCTTCTGTATTTTTACAGGAAGAAAAATATGATCAGTCCTTAGCTATTTACCTAAAAGCCCTCCCTTATTTACCTCACGACATTTTGCTAAAAGAACTCTTGGGCTTTAATTATTTATTTGTGGGGAATCGTGAAAAGGCAATGGCTTTGTTAGAAGAAGTTAAAAATTATATTCCTACCTATACGATTAGCGGCAGTTCCCTAGCAGAAGATTATCTTTTAGGGAAAATAGATGCAGAAGGAATAAAAGCCATATTTAGGCGCGTAGATGAAACACGTGCCTCCATCCTCGAAAAGCAAAGCCGACTGGCTCAAGCTCTAAAAAAACATCCTCAGTTTCGAGCCGGCATGGCCGCTTTAGCTATCACATGGCTGCAACTCCATCGCGAAGGAGAGGCTCTTGAAATATTAGAGAAACATCATGCCCTTGAACCCTTCGATCCTACGACCAACTATTACATGGCAGCACTCTATGCAGAAAGAATGGATTATAATAAAGCCTGGGATCATCTAAAACTAGCAGAAAAAATTGCACATGGGCGTACTCATTTTCCACTTGCTTTAAAAGAACTTAGATATAAAATTGCCTACTTATGCCCGGAATTTCTTGCGGAGTAGATTGAAAAAAACTCTATGCATGCTTGCAGGCAGGGGTTAAAGCAACCCTTATAGCTTAAAGATGAGTGAGCAAAATTTTAGGCTTACTTTGTAAAAGCAAGCTGAAGAAAAAGCATCCTACATTTACTTCTAGGAGTCAAAGTCATTTTTATTAGAAATAATAAATTAAGAATGGATGACATTTGAAGTCGTAACCTACATCTTAAGAGGCTATAGCTGATGATAAAAAAGATCTCCCTTACCCTTCTATTGATACTCACCCTGACCGGTTTGGCATTTTTTTACTTGGCTCCTCGTAGGCAGTTTCTCCATTATCCTCAGAATACTATTTATCGTAGCCAAACGGTTCAGATCGCCGTACCTTCTTGCCCCCTACAAGCAAATTCTTTGATAGTAGAATCTATATTTCCCGAGAAAAGTCTCTCTCAATGGACTAAAAGGCAGCATGCTGAATCCTATCATCTTCTAGAGAATACAGCTCTATTATGGAAAGATAATGAATTTATCGATAATTTTATGATTGTTGCTACCATTCCTCCACGCATGCATGCTGATAATTTTTTCTGGGAAATTATTCCTTATACAAAAAAAAATTATAATTTATTTGAGCAGCTTTTAGTGCTAGGAAAGTTAACCTTTGATAGTCCCTGCCTTCCCAAAGCTGAACGTCAATCCATTAAAAGGAAATATCAAGATTATCTACCTTTTTTTTCCAAAAGTTATAGGCCTGTCCCTGAAGACAACTTTTGCCCTCCCGTCGATGCCTTTTGCCAGCCAGAGATTATTACCAAGCAGCTCCTCTACGAAGGTAAGCATATTCAGCTACTCTACAATCATGCCCCCATAGGGATAGGCGAAGAAAAACCTCATTTTTTAATTATTCCTAAAGCCCATCGTACAAATTTCATGGAACTTACCTTGGAAGAATATATAGAAGCTCAAGAGATTTCTTCTAAACTTATTTTATATTACAAGCAAAGAGGTTATCCTATTGTCTATATTTTTCATAAGTCAGGAAAGTATGCCGGACAAACTGTACCTCATTGGCATGAGCACCTTATTTTTGCCCCGCATCGCACCCATGAATTTGTAGGAAAATTAATGGCCTTGCAAAAAATGCTTCTTCCCACCTCTCCTCTTAATGAGAAAAAATTAAAAAAGCTTGTTGATAAATATCGCCTACAAGTAAAAGAGGCTTTAAACTCTTTAAATGATAGTAATTACACTAAGGAATAGCTATGGCTAAGATTAAAATTTATACTAAAACTGGCGATAAGGGTGAAACCACATTATTTTCTGGCCAGCGTGTCCTTAAAGATGATCCTTTCATCGAAGCTTTAGGCTCTGTAGATGAATGCAATTCAGCGATTGGAACGGCTCTTTCCCTATTACCTCATGATCCACAGTTACAGCTAACCAAAAAGCAACTAGAAACCATTCAACATACTTTGTTTGATCTGGGAGCCGCTATCGCTACTCCCCTCGGTCAGGCTTCAGCAAGTAAAGTTGAGCGCACACGTTTTGATCAGGAAGGCATTGAGATGTTAGAAAAATGGATTGACCTAATGGAAGAGCAACTCCCCCAACTTCATACTTTCATCCTCCCTGGCGGCCATCCTGCCGGTGCTTTCTTGCATCTAGCACGCAGCATTTGTCGCCGCGCCGAAAGGGATGTGATCCCTCTTACCAGAAACGCCGATATCTCAAAAAATGTAGCCATTTATCTTAATCGCTTGTCAGATTATCTCTTTGTGTGCTCTAGATATGCCAATCATCTTTGTAAGCAACCGGAGATCTTTTGGGCTATGCATAAACATTCTTCCCTGCTGGAGAGCTAAAGGAAAACAGATCACCTCTAGAATGAGGTTATTTCTTCTTTTTTTAAAGTTTAAATAAATTTAATGGCAAAGGACTTTTACCCGGCTTAAGAATTTTTCCTTTCAAGGTAGCGTCTATGGCATATAGATAAAAAATGTGCTTAATCCCACTCCCCAATATTTTTTTTGCAATGAATCAAAACGTTTTATCCATTCATACAGTCTTAAGAAGCGCTTAATAGTGTTGAACTATCGCTTCCCCAAAAAGGTATTATCTGGTGTCTTTTGGAATAATATATATATCATTTTTTAATGCTTTTCTTTCAAGTTTTTTAAGCTGCTTAAAATATTTTTTAACACATACCATGATTTCATACCGAGCTTTCCTTTCAGGAGTAGAATTTTTATTAGGCAAAAATTTACATTTTTGCTTGGCAAAATCTTTTACATCTAAAGGAAGGTCTAACAGTGGGGAGCATCCCTCTTCCTGGCGCTTTTTATCTAGCTTAAGCAGTTTTTTAGTAGCAAGGAAGTTACCTACCTCTATAGCGTGATATATAAAAGGAAGAGTTCCAGCCACATGAAGGTCAGCCCCTTTTGCTAATAGAAGCTTAATAATTTCAGCATAAAACCGTTTCTTACCAATCGTATAATGGAGAGGAGTTTTCCATTTCTTATCTATGGCATTTATATCTGCCCCATGCTCAAGTAAGCGAGCCGTAATCCCCATTAAACCTCGCTTTGTTGCTAGATGAAGAGGAGTAGAGCGTCTCTTACTGTTGCAATCGCTTATCTGCGCATCCGCTCCTTTGGAGAGAAGGTATTGCACTACTTCTTCCTGACGAGAACGCACGGCTTCACTTAAAAAATTCTGTTGTTCCTTAAAGAAAGGATCAAGTATCGACGGATCTTTAGCTTCTATAATTTGCTTGACTCGTTTGAGCTGCCCCTGACGGCAAAACCACTGCAGGGAAGAAACATTAGGGTCTTTTTTTTCATCGATAAATACGGGAAGGCTCTCATCTCTAGATAATTGGGCAAACTTTTTACACACTAATCTTAGTTGGCGCATTTCCTCAGCACTTAGATAACGTAAGATGGCAAGAAACAATTCATCGGGCCAGGATTCAAATAAGCTCTTTTTCAAAGAATATTTTTGCTGATCCTGCTCGGAATAAAAATTATTTCCATCTATGTTAAAGCTAGAAGGATCACCTTGTTTTTCACTATTACGAGGAGTTATCTGCTCATTGGCTTTTTTCAAATAAAGTTTATATGTTAATTTTTCTTGACGAGAATCCAAAGCTTTATACAAAAAGTTTTTATTTTCTTTAAAAATGGAGTATTTAGCTGTTTTTATAGGCTGCTTGATTTCTTTAAATTGCTCTTGTTGCCCACTCCTTGGCAAATTGGAAAGAGATAATTTTTTTTCTTTATCAATAAAATTTGCAAGGGTTATATCGTCAGATAACTGGATAAGTTTTTTACACGATCGCTTTGCTTGCAGCCTTTTCTGCACTCCCCAATAAGATATAAAGGCAAAAAACAACTCATCCGGCCAAGAGGTAAAGGAGTCTGTAATTGAGAAGCACTTCTTCTCCTCACAATTAGATTTCTTTTCATTTGCAGCGAAAGGAAAATGGATTTTTTCTTTTTCAGATAGAGCATCTACATCCACCCCAGGACGGACTAAGTTAAATATATTTTTTACTGATTTATCCTTGGCCAAGATATTGATAAGCGCCTCGCTAATTATATTATGAAGCTCACTTGTCTGCCCGTTACCTTCTTTCAAAAGAAGATATAGCAATAATATCTCCTGGTGAAAGTACATAGCTTCATATACAAAAACCTTCTGCCCTGTAGAAATAGAATGATCCTCTACTTTTATATTTTTATCCACATTTTGGAGAGACTTTTGGGCATAGCGTCTCTGGGATTGGTAAAAAGTAAAATTGTTTCTTTTATTAATAAATGTTGGAAGGCTTTCATTGCTAGGTAATTGAATAACTTCTTTATACGCTCGCATTATTTGCGGCATTTCCTGAGTCCCCAAATGGCGTATGATAGCAAAAAATAATTCATCTGGCCAAGGCTCAAATGAGCTTGCCTTAAGAGAATATTTTTCATGAAAAATAGTAGATACAGAGATAGCCGAATTATTTGTTATTTGATTCATAAAGTTAATCTCCTTAATTCCTACTCACCATAATAAAAAAAAAAGAGTTGTGGTTCAATATGATTTTTATTAGGAGCATTCAATTATAAAATTTGTTGAAAATTTTTGCCTTCTTTTTTTTTATTATTCGGTAAGTCTTTTTTATTATTTATGGGATCCAGTCCTGTTTCCATATAATTATAAAACCTTGCTAAGCCATTCTCCTGCTCTGAATGATCTAGAGCATTGAATTCATTTTCGATTTCTTTGAAAGCGTCTTGCCATTTTTCATCTTTCAACAACTTCTTTAGCTTGGAAAATATAGCACCCAATCGCACTCTTGCAATAAATATTTACATGCATAATAAAAGACAATTAAGTAGCCGCTTCGATTGCAAAATTTTAGTTTCGCTTGATTTATCTAGGCTGGGAGCGGCCTCCCTTATTGTATAAATATAGCAACTTTCTTTCATACCCGCTAAAAGGCCACATTTTGGAATTTATTAACCTGTTTGCTCTGCCGCTCCAATATGGCCTGTATACAAACGATTAATTATGCCTTTGCCTATTGGCCCGCGAAGTTTAACTTTTTTCCAATCAGGTCGTCCAGAGGGTCCTTTCCCCTTAGGCTCACACAGACAGGTACGTAAACCTAGCGCTTCATGCGAATTTAATTGTCTTTCAAGCTCTCCGCCTTTTCTCCAGCCCTATAAGTTCCTTGTATTTATACCTGATTTATAAGAGTGGATAGAACAATTCAACCCTTTTGCTCCATCTTCATTGCAAAGGCTTCCTAGCGACTACGAGTTAACCTGCCCCCCATGCATACTTCGATATTTACAAATTTGTGTCCTTTATTTATATGATTTTTTCTCAACATTATCTATAGGCTTTCTACATTCCATATAAAAGCCCAGGCTAAGTTCACGTTATCTTTATGCCAGAGGCCATTCAAGCACTAAACAAATTTTCACTAAATTTATTTTGGAAGAGTATGTAATCCAGAATTTTGACGTCATTGAGCAATCATTCGACACATGGGTAAATTGTTCACTTTTATTCTTTATCTTAGCTCTCACCTGATATGTTTATTATAACTTTTCCTTAATGCACGCTATCTTGTCTTTTGACTCAAGCAGCTTGAAGTAGTTTAAATCTCTTCCTGTAAAGCGGCTTCTACGAGCCCTTTTCCTTATTTTTTATTAGTTACGCAAACCTACAACATTCTCGTCCCACATAGAAATCCGTCTTATTTTTCTTGCTTTTTTTTGCTTCATCATTATCTGCACCTTCAATTCCTTTAGCTCTTTTGGCCATATCTAATAAATCCCTGATAGTTTCTAATAGGCCATGATGCGTCTTTAATCGATTACCTACACTATTAACTTCTTCTTCATTAAGCCCAAGAGAACTTCCCTTGCTACGCTTCCAGTATGTATTAATTCTTGATTGACTTGTAAACACTTTTATTTACAGTTTTTTCCATTAAAAAAAATTGCAATTTAATTTACTAATAAATTTTGTTTAAGTATAATAAATTTTATTTATTTTTTTATATTATATAATGGAAATTTTACATGAGTTTATTTATAGATAATCTTGATGCTAATTATCAACGACTTAACAAAAAAATTACTTCGCTAGAAGATAAGCTTAAAAATAATAAAGAGTTTTTAGTAGAAAAGCAGGTTTTTAATCCTTCTACTCCCTTGGATTTACCACAAATAAGTGACCTGAAGGCTCGCTTAAAAACCTTACATGCACAAAGCGAAAATAGTGAACAGATAAAAAGTATACGGGAAAAAGCAGTATCTTTACTCACTAAATTAAAAGAGCTAGAAGCTAAATTTTTGCAGGAAAAATTTCCCGAGGCATGCCCTCCATCTAGTTCTATTCCTCTATCAGATATCCCCAGCCCTAGAGATATACCTATCCCTAGCACGTGTCTAAACTTTTTAACATTGAATAATTTAGCTCATTTGGTGGGGGATGCCATTTTAGAAAAAGCTAGAACAACAGATGGCCAGTTAATAGAGGGAAAAAGTCAAGGCATAGAGTTTATGCATGCCTGGCTAAAGTATTTGAAGCAAGCCTATGGCAGTGACGAACTGTGGCCAAAAGAGATAGAAGACTTTTCTCAGCACTTGGAAGAGCTAGAATGGTTTAGTAAGCAAATTCAAGAAAGTTTAAATTTTTTAGCACAAACTGAATCAAGAGAGAAAGAGACAACAGAGAATCAATTTAATAAGTCCGTAGAGTACAAAAAGAGATGTGAGAATATTGCTAAGCAGATTATTCAAAAGTTAGAAGCCCAAGGTTCTGTAAGATTTAGCTGGGGATGGCATGCTTCTAAACCTGATAGAACAGGCCATGCTATGCTAATAGAAATTAAACTAAATCAAGGTAAAGGACATTATAGCTTACATGTATTTAACACAGGAGATGGCACTGAGTATCATCAATCCCAAAGTGATGGAACGAAGTTGTATGTCAATACTTTGCAAAGTTACTTAATACCTGCTAAAAATTTGGATGAAAACTTTATTTTCAAAATGCTTGAACCCCTACTTGTTCCGTTTAGCCATACTATTATGAATTTAAATGCCGAATTTGAGGCTTCAAATCTTTACCTACTACTAAGCCGTTTTCCCAAGCTAGAACAAAATCCTTCAAACTGGATGAAAGGCCAGCTTAGCGGCACCTGTCGCCTACGCGCTTTGATTGCTTATCTTGCTTTTTATACAAAGAGTTATAAAATTATTACTAATCTATGGGAGCGGGAGATTGCCCGTTGCCTCATTAGCCTCCAGCCCAAGAAACTAGAAGAAAGGGATATGCGTGTCTTAACAAGCTATCTTTTAGCACGCCTCTTTCATCAGCAAGCTAAAATCCTTAAATTCAATCCCACCGATCGCCAGGCTACCAAGGTTTTAAATCAATTAAATGCCTTCAATACCACTTTTGAAACCATTTGCAGAAACAATAAATGGGAAATACCGATAGTGCGAAAGGCTGGTATGATTACCAATAGAATAAACCATTCTTCTGTAACAGCAAAGATTAGAGAAGAACTAAAAAAATACCAACTTGCTATTCCTAGACAGAAATTTGAGGTGTTGCCGCCATCTAATCAACAAGTCTCTTATCCATTGCCGCTGCTCTCCCTCAAGCCAACTCCCGCAGCAATAATTGAGTATTGCCATGCTGCTCATCAGCTAGCTAAAAATTACACTCAGCAGAAAGGGGACCCTACGCCCTTTTTAATCAATGTGCTTTGTGAGCTATCATCTTTGATTTTAAACAACTCAGATTTAGAAAAAGACCTCCAACCTTCAGATTGTACATCACTTCTCGAAGAAACTTTAGAGCTTAGTGTTCTTTTATTTGATGAAACTAATAAACACAAAACTGCTTCTAACTTAAAAATTTTCTTGGCTCTCCATAGTGCCTTAGCAATAGGCTGGCAATTATTGATGACCGCACAAGATAAAGGAGATATATCTTTAGAAGGAATTCGTTTTTATAGGCTCGCTCTTCCTCCCTGTTTTACACTATCAGAAAAGGAAGCAATCGCCCAATTACCTAGTCCTTGTTTAGATCAGCAGGTGTTGGAAGTTTTGAAAACCCTAAATGAATATTTTCGGCGGATAAATAAAATAACTAAAAAAGGTAAAGAAATTCCCCATACACTGTTTGAGTTTTCCGAATTTTATACTACCGAACAGCCACTACAAGGCCACGAGCTTGAAACTACTTATTCAGGATTAGAAGAAAATTTAGAAATGTTAATTCTCTCGGAGGGAGAATATAAATTTACCAAGCAGTGCCTTAGTAATGTGAAGGATTGGAAAAAAGTAGATGAACAAAAGCCTTCTTCTGTTTCCGAAGAAGAGTGGCGCATTTATTGCTATTATACCGGTCATTGCATGGGGCAGGGGGAAGGCTTTCCGTCTTCCTTTGTACATCTACGCCGATTAGCTTTGTTAGCTAAAGCCCATATTATCGCATATCAAATGCATGGGAAAAATGAAACTCACAGCTTTATCTCTTTCTTTGCAGACCATAAAGATTTAGGGCCTCCTCGTATAAGAACAAAAGATAAAAATAAATTATGCTTTAGCATTGGATTAAAGGGACTTACCAAAGCGTATTCTTATCAATTACCTACAGATCGTTCAATAGGGAGTCCTTTGTCAACTTTAGAAGCTCGAAAAAATCTGAGCCAGTTAGGAGATCAAAAAAATCTGAGCCAGAATGAATTATTAATCCAAACGGATTCTCCCCTCCACGAGTTAGTGAGTGCCCAAGCATCTAAATCATCGCCACGCTTCACTACCTTGATCAGTTACTTTAACAAACATCTCGATGCTGTAATGGATGAAGAAAAACAAGCTTACTTTATGCAGCTCTTTTTTGAAGCAGATTTATTTGATAAAGTAATAGACCCGGAACTTACTGATCTAATAATAAAATCTTTCGACAACTATCTAAATCATTTTGAAAGACTTTTCAAAGTTCAACCTTATAATCAAAAAACGGGGAATACGTTAGCGTTTGTATGTGAGCAATATGAGCGCATCTTATGCAAATGTATATTAGCATTAGAACAAGAAGATAAAAAAAGAAGCCTTGAAAAGTTAGAAAAACTTCAACATATCATAACTGATTGGAATAAAGCTAAGCCATTTTTGCAAGCGCTTACATTTCGTGAACATATTCTTTTATGCCTAATGGATAGCTTTAATGCTAGAGAATTAACTTCTGAAAATAAAGAGGAAGTAGAGCGTTTGATTATGACAAAAGCCCAGCTTGAGCGGGTGCGGATAGAAAAACAACGTATTCTCCCTAGTTTATCGTTGAGTATCCCTACACTGGAAGCTTTAAAAGATTTTAAGGAATCAGCCCAAAGAGCTTTTTTAAAGCATCTATCTGCCATTCAAACTTTTCTTATCTCCAGTTCTGCCGAAATTCTTACCCAAATTTCATCTTTGTATATGCCTGAAACAGATATAAAGTGGCATCAACAAACGTTTCCTATCTTTGAGGGACAAGACCTTATAGGCAACCGTTATACGTTAGATGTAAAGACAGGAGAATTCAAAAAGAATGGCTTCTCTCTTTTCTCCTATCCTTCTAGCTATGAAAAGCACCCTCTTTATCAAGACGAATGCAATAAAAACTCATTTACTATCCAAAATGTGCATGCCTCATATTATGAGGGTTTTTGTGGGGAAGTTAAAATTCGTTTATATGGGGACGCTCAGCAATTAGTGCGCCTAGATCGTTACTTTGAAGAGCAAGGCTGGTATTCTTTATTATCTGCTGAGCAGCGTCAATCTTTTTTACCTTCTGCTCTCCAAACACAGACTCATTTACAAGCTTGGATTAAAGCAGAAGATTCTACCGAATCTCCAGCTTTAATAATTTTTAATAAGCTAACTCATCAAGCGCAGTATGCTATCAATCAGGAAGGCTCTTTTATTATTAGAGGAAAGCTTTATGAATGCTTAGAGATCGATGCAAAGATGAAAGAGAGCTTGCAGGATTTTGATAGCCAGGTAATCCTTTGGAAAGACCTTTCTAATCAACAATATCTGCTTTCTTTTCCTTACTTAACCTCTCCCTCTTCTAAAAACCAAACTTTACAGTTCGAACTGCATGAAAATCACTGGATATGGAAAGAAGACCCTCAATTTTTTATCGCAGAAAATCAACAGATAGGAGGCTTAGAAGGATTTAAAGGTTTTTTAATTATCCAAAATCAAAAAGGGCAATACAAAGCCTTGATTCCCCAAAAGACGCAATATGAGTTTGAAGTCAAGGAAGAGACTCCCCGCCAGGTAAGCTGTCTTGTCTGTAGGTTAACCTCCCCACCTAAAAATTCGCCTTTAGTCTCTTCTGATTGGACTCCCGAACTCACTATTCAATCCTCTTCTGAAGTCAATGGCTATTTAGCTTACCTGCATTTTATGCACGCCCACACTCATAGTGAGTATAGAAAAACATTGTCATTCTTACAACACACCTATTCATTTAAAAGGTTTAATCCTAACGAGCTGCGCACTTTGGGATGGATATTTTGCCATGCTCAGAAAAGCGCTTCAGCAAAGCACATTCCTAAACGGGGGATTAACCATATTCATGAGGCTATAGCCTTACAATTATACATAGCCGCTTTAATACGCCAAAATTTAGAGGCTCATCCTTCAAATAGCTTGCATAATACTTGCCAAACAGTTCTAAGATCGCTTGATAAACAGCTTATTCCTCAAGACTTGGATTCTCCACTGAACTGGGAAAAATTTTGGGAAATATTATCACTAGCAAGCTGGTCTACCGATCAGAAAGAAACTGATCCCATCCCTTTGCTTTTACAGGAAATAATTAAAGCCTATTTAGCAAGAAGAGATAAAGTACAAAAAGCGTTACAGATTGAATCTTTGGTTCCTCCTTTTCTATTAGACCAATGGGGCCTATCAAAGCTATCAAAGAGTAAATTAATAGAAGATAAGCTTCTGGTTGCAACTTTAAAAGATTTAGATAAAGTAGGCCAAGACCTAGAGAAGTTAGATTGGAAAGAAGTCCTCAAGGATATTAATAGCCACTCTTTACAAGCATTCCCTCCCTTTAATTCACGCCAGGGAAAAAGTTTTAGGTCTTATTTCAAGTTTTTATTCGAGCAAGCGTTAGATAAAAATCCTAAGATTAAAGAATTTTTAGATGAAGCGCAATACGATACCTTTTCTGGTAATCGAGCTTTACGTGCTATCCTACGTATCGCTTGTGAGATAGAGGAGCATCACCCCCTATTTTCAATTGACGCATTTCCTGCTCAAGCGAAAAAAGTTGTGGAGCTAATGCAAACCTTATTATCTAAAGGAATAATGGAGATAGAAGGAAATCTTTTGTATGAGTTAAATTCATCTATAAAAGCTTGTGTCAAATTACTTCCAACTAGAACAACAAAAGAGCCACAGGAAGAATCGAAAAGAACGTTTTCCCTTCCTCCTGCTAACAGAAGGCCCGGCCGGAGAAATGATAATAAGCTTTCATCACGTTCTTCCCATCGTCAGGTCAGCAGCCAGACTTTATCCAACTTCTCCTCTTCCTCCCAACCTTCATTTTCTTTTTCTCCTACGCTACCGTTTACCTTTAATGCGCCTTCAACAACTTTTGACAATCCCTTGAGCTTTAATGCTTCTCCTACTCAACCTTCATTTTCGTTTAATTCTTCAACCCCTGCTTTTAACTTCAATGTGCCTGCAATGTCTTCTGAGAGAAATGACACCCCAGTTTCTTCTCCTACAACACTGGCCAGGCCTCCTAGGCAAATTTTATTAGCGGCTAATAAACTTGAGTTACCCTCTGCTTATCCTAGTGGAAGAATGAAAGTAGATCATTTAAAAGCAAACCTTTTTCAGACAATTAATCAATATTACGCCAAATTATTTTCTTCTTTGCTGTCCTCCCGTGATTCTTCTCCCTTATATAAACTAGCTATGGAAATGCAAGAGGTAAAAGATGAGCTAAAGAAAAGTTTACGAGGGCTAGATGAGGGGGCAGTTAGCGAGAAGAGATCAGAAATTAAATCTCACTTAGAGGATTTCATCCCGCTGGTCGATCAATTCAAACTACACACGTTATTAGATAAATTACATGCACTAGACTTGCCACAAAAGCCGTACTTATTAAAATCCATAAAAGCCATCAAGGAAAACATCAATACTTATATAAAAAAGCTTAATGAATATGCACAAAGTGCGGGGATTCATGCCTTTGGAATGCCAGAAAATGTTTCTTCTCCCACTGATCGAATTGCTCATTTTATTGCAAGCAGCGTCAAGGATTTAGCTCTTGACTATTACCTAGGGGCTATTAAGAATTATAAGCAACATCAAATTCATATCAAGATAAATGATTGGAAAAAAGTGGAGAAAGAGTTTACAGACATTAGCCAGCAGTTAATGGAAGAAAATAAAATTGCAATGTCTCAAAAATGCCAACTAGAAGAAAAAATTTTAATGTTGGCAAATCAACAGCTTGATAAAGATATTTATCAAGCAGCCAAAGTAGGAGCTAAACATAAATCTAACTTAACGCTAGATAACTGCATTCTATTATTCCTTGAAGGAGACACGGAGAGATACCGCAAAAAAATGGGGTTTGCTCGCTTGGAAGGTAAGCAACAAGGGGAGGAGCTGCATGCTCTGATTGGAAAGTATCTAGAAGCCTTCGTTTTTTCTCACCATTTGCAAAATATTTGCAAGACTATCGAACAAGTAAATACATTAACTATCGAAAAAGAATTATCTTTAGCGATTGGAAAGTTGGGCGAATTAATGGCCACTTCCCATGACCTTTCTGACTGTCCTGTTCCACATATTTTTCTAGTTTTTGAATACTTTATGACTAAACATAAAGATGGACAACTCTTTCTTGTTCGCCAGCACTCGATCAAAGGACTAAGTCATGCTCTTCAAATTCAACCAGATCATCGTTGGAGAGATATTTTTATCCAACTCATTCAGGCGGGAGGAAAAACTCTCGTATGGGGACAATTACTGGCTTTGGCAAAGGCAGATGGTTACCATTTATCCGTGCATGTCTCTCCTGATCATCAATATACTACTAGCCTTTATAATATGGGAGAGAATGCTTTGGCTCTCTTTAACCAAGAGCAACGAACCTTTGAATTTGATGAGCGCCCTGAGAATTTAGCTGAACAGTACCTCATCCATCTTAAAGAGAGGCTTATTTTAGCTATAAATAAACGTCAATTTATTCATACGACCAGTGAATCTTTACAAGCTCTACGCTGTAGATTTCTTAAAGAAATCTTACAGTTAAAAAATAATGAGAGCCCTCAATCAAAAGAAATAAAAAGTGATGATAGCCTTCGATTAAAAAAAATTACCCTCATGGGAGAAATTTTAAGCCTTTTTCGCAGTCGCGGGGTTTTTACTTTTGATGAAGTTCATCAGGCTATGGATCCCCTTAAAGAACTTAATATGCCGTTCGGAAAAACAGTTCATCCTGATGTTCAGCAAGGAGAGCTGATTGGCAAGTTATTACGTCTTTTAATTTCTGTAATAAAAGATGAAAAAAGTTCCTTAAAAGATATAATCGATCAACTTAATCAGCAAACCCATCATAAAGGCTTAATAAGCAAAATGATGGAAAAATTACCAGATTTATTCCTTGAAGATGCTGGATGGAGAGAAAAATTAGGTGTTAGGCAGAAAAGTGAAAAAGAAGAGCTTATCCAGTTTATTAATGATCCCCAAAAGCCTCTTCCTGAATTTCTACAAGAAAGCGAAAAATCTTTAGAGGAAGGCTTACCAGCTGCTGATTATGCCATATTAGCTCAACGTTTAATTGGCGATCGATGGCTAATAGAAGGGCTACAAAAAAAGGTTGATGAACATCATGGTATTGTGGCTGTAAAAGGCCACCCTTCCATTTCCATTCCTTTTCAAGCTAATATGAAACCACTCATTGGCTCAGAATTTAGCGATCATTATGTGATGATGATCCATACCTTGATTGCTTACTTATCCAAAGGAATTATGGAGGAGCAAGTGGAGGACTTTATTGATTATTTGCGGATACAGGCTGTAAGTGAGATGCAAGCAGTACGAGCTCCTGATTTACAAAAGACCACAGCCTATCAAGCATTTACAATATTGAAAGAGAAAGAACCTATGCTTACTAACTTTTTTGAGCATCAAAAAGTCGATAAAAGAAGTTTCTGCCACGCTTTAAGTAAATCGTCAGATGATATAGTTTTACAGCTATTAGTTAGCTACATCAGTCTACGTGTTCTTAATAAAGTTAAGCTTTATGAGTCTCAAGTCAGCAGTAACGGCAAAAGTACTGCTACAATGGCTAAAACAATCAATGGATATTCTGGCAACTTAGATAATCCCGATATGCGCCCTACTCTTGATAGTGAAGGGAGGCGTGTAGAATGGTATCCTGATAGTGGAACAAGTGGGCAGACAATTGATCTTTTAATTAACCGCCATTCTACTTTACATATTACCAAGTCGGATCCTTCAGCTCTTTTGAACTTATTGCATCATCAAGATTATAAGGATCGTATGCATGCAATTATTGATGTGGGATGTCACTTCCGAGGATTGTCTTCCTTAGAAGTGGCACAATTAATTTCTAGCCAAGTAAATAAAGATCTGATCAAAGGCATTCTTTTTTATGATCCCCAAGGGCATTTATTTTGCTTGCATACCCATGATCAGAACTGGCAGCCAATTCAGGGAACAGATAAAGAGCATCTCTTAGAACAAACAGGCTATCAGCTGAATCAATTATTTACCTATTATGATCAAGAGCATATTACAGGGGCTGATATTCCCCAGCACGATCATGCCCTTGCTATAGTAACAGCTTCAGAAGCAACCCCCTTATATCAGCTGTGTCAAGGTAACCGAAGGATGCGTAAATTGGAAGGGGGACAAGGAGTTGTACATGCACTTTCAGAGAGCTGCCTCAAATGTATGAAAGATAAGTTTGTAAATGATTCACTCTTGCTTAATCTTTCTGAAGGGGGTGCCAAAGATCCAGCTATCATGCAAAGATTTATTTTTTTCACCCACCTTAATGAAATGGAAATTCAAATTAAGAATAATTTGCAATATTGCCTACAAGATGTGGTTAACACAGCTCAGCAATATGTACTAGATTGGCTATATGAAAAGAATGATGAAGATTGTTATAAACGTCTGGCTAGCCAAGGTTCCCCTCTATTTGCTCGACAAGTCATTACCAATCTTTTGCAAGAATATGGCAAGGGAAAAGAGACGATTAAGATTGAAGAGTATTTAGAAAAAGTTTGCTGGCGTTTAATAGAGACTGTTAAAAAACTAGAAATAGAAGAAGATGTAGGCTTGTTAGAAACACGCCTTAAGCAGATATGTTTTGAAGCTATTCCTCGCTTAAAACAAACGATTGAATTAAGTGCTAATTTTCTTACCACTTCTACATTTAATAGTCACAATCGTGAAGCTACGATGGTTCAATGCCAGGAAAGTCAAATGGCACAAGAAAATGAAAGTGAACAATTAGCTATTAATCAAACGCGTATGCTACAAGCTTCTAAGAGCCCTGACCTTGAGCGTCAAGCTCTCAAAAAAAAGGTGTTTTTTTCTCCAAATTTTGGAAGAATTGACGATATTTCCTTTACCTTGCGATCAGCATCCGAGTTTTTTATTCATGAAGGGCTAAAGGCTATAGAAAATTTTGAATGTTTAACAGTTAGCCAAAATTATCTTCGAACAATTCTAAATGAAGACTTTTCTTTAACAAGCAGAAAACCGATAACACACCTGTTGTTGATTGAAGACAAAGCAAAAGATAGCCCCCCCCCTTCTTTTAAGGTTGTTATAGGTTCCCAAGAAGACGTCAATCAATTTGAGTCGTATATAAAAATAGATAAAACAAGGCAAGCCCTAGGAAGGTCATCAAAAATTCCTGAAGGACGCCAAATGGCTTTGTTGCTATTACCGGGACACATAGTTGAAGGACCTCCCTCTATTAACTCTTTCGTGCAAGAGGAACCTTTGCAAAATCTACTAGCTGTGGTCATGCTCTTAGCAGGAGATATCGAGTATTTTAATCAAGAAAAATGGTTAAACCTATTGCTTTCTCAATTAAAAAAAGTAAATAGAGGTGTCTCTCAATCGCTAAAAAATTTTTTCGAAAATCAGCTTTTGCCTTCATATAAAAAAGAACACTACAATAATAGCTTATTGAATCGAAGGTGGAGTGAAATGCTCTAAATAATGCATGATCTGACAAGGGCGAGTTGCCTAACAGGTGTGAGCTCTCTCAGGTGTACTACCTAAGAACGTGTCCCGAAACTCTCACTTTTTGATAAAATGAAAGCAAATTTAATAAAAGGAGGGAGCTAATGCGTAAAAGCTATCCTGATGATTTAAGTGATGTAGAGTAGGAAGAAATTAAGCATATTTTCTTTGTTTCTTATGAAAAAGCAGGCAAGCCTTGTAAATATTCTAAACGAGGCATATTAGATGCTATCTTTTATGTAAACCGTATAGGATGCTAGTGGAGACATCCTCCACATGATTTTCCAGTGGAAGACGGGGCTTGATTACTTTTCTAGGTGAAAGCTTACTGGGAATTTGAAGAGATGAATACCCACCTACGGAAGAAGAAAAGAATGCTAATGAGAAAAAGGAAGAGACGCCAGCAGCCATAGTGGCTGGCCAGACTGCTAAAAACACAGAACGTGAAGAGCTAAAAGTCTATGATGGAGAAGAAAATCAAAGGAAGAAAAAGACATATTTCTGTAGACACTCAAAGCTTTTTGCTAGATTGCCATATAACAGCAGTCAACATATGGGATAAGAAGATTTAAGAAAGATTCTTAATCTTAACCCATGGGAATCAGTAGAAAAAGTATGTATGGATAAATTAAGGCTATCAGCTTTCTGTACAGGACACTAATTGAAAAAGCCTGTCTAAGAATTTATAATGTTGTCTTTTACGAGGAGGAAACAGATGAAAGAAATAGTGGAACTAAGAGGAGTTTTTAAGTCAAACTTTAAATTGGAATCGAGCAAGGTTTACATGCTTTTTTTTTCAAATTAGTCTGGCTCATATTATAGCTAGAAGCGCTAATCTTACTCAATTAGCCACTGCTTCTCAAGGAAAAGAAAAACTAAACTCATACTATAAAAGGCTAGAGCAATTTTTTTTGGAAACTAATGCTTGATAGGCTGGATGCCTTTGCCCTTGTTTTACAAATATTTCCTATTAAAAGGAAAGTATGGCTGATTAGGAATAGAACAAATTGGCAGGTAGAGAGCAAAAACATCAATATTTTAACCTTGGCTATGCCTTATGAAGGCACAACCATTCCTTTGACGCGGTTCGTAATGAATAAAGCTGGTAATTCTTATACTGATGACCGTATCAAACTTCTAAAAAAAGCGCTATGAAGTTAGTTTGAACAAAAATTGCGGCATGTTTAGAGAAAAAAAATTCATAGGAAACCACTGATTTGGCTACCTGCTAAAAAGAGAGATTCCTTTTTGTATACGCGTGAGAGAAGACACTTTAGCCGAAGGAGCAATGAATGGCTATGCAGTTTGCCTTAAGAGACGCTCTTCGTCATCTAAGAGATAGAAAAAGAAAGCTCTAAGATATCCTTGAAAGATGCTTGGCCACTCTCTGTTTACGTAGCTGCAAACCGTCTAAAAGGTAAACTTTTAATCGTTGCTACTCATAAAAATCCAAAAAAAGCGATGAGCATTTACAAAACTAGACCGGAAATAAAGACCTTTATTTGCTTATCTGAAAACGCGAGGCTTTTACTTAGAAGATACCCATTTATCTCCATCCTGAAAGAATCGACAAACTAATGTTTGCTTTAAGGATAGCCCTTTGCTAGGCCTATAGGTTAGGTATTTTAATCTGATTTACCCTAAAAAACTTTATCATATTTATAACCTGCCCCTTATCTACCCTCATCGCTAAAAATCTTGGGAAAAATTTTCCTGCTCTTATGCCAAACAGGGCTCTTGCCATCTGCCATACGATTTGAGTAA
Organism: Neochlamydia sp. AcF95; assembly: GCF_018342455.1. Classification (NCBI taxonomy): domain Bacteria; kingdom Pseudomonadati; phylum Chlamydiota; class Chlamydiia; order Parachlamydiales; family Parachlamydiaceae; genus Neochlamydia; species Neochlamydia sp. AcF95. The sequence goes on from NZ_JAEMUC010000040.1 coordinate 27,512, forward strand.
TTCAACCAACTTATCATCAGCTTCAGCGAAAGGAATATTTTTCTGCACACATTCTTTGCCTACATATAGATCGATCATGCCTGCCTTGGACCCCACATATCCAAAGTCCGCATCAGCCATCTCCCCAGGACCATTGACAATGCAGCCCATAATAGCAATCTTGACTCCAGGCAGATGTGAAGTTCGCTCACGTATCCTTTTAGTCACTTCTTGCAGATCAAATAAAGTTCTGCCACAGCTGGGGCAGGAGATAAAGTCGGTTTTAACCATGCGCATACGAGCCGCTTGCAAGATACTAAAACTTAAATGACGCAAATAATTAATCTCGTAAGGAGCCTCCAGCCATATTCCCTCTCCCAGTCCATCGCAAAAAAGAGCGCCATATTCCATAGAAGATTGAATCACTAGATCTTCTTGGCTGCCGTTATAGTGAAAGTTAAGGATGACGGGAATACCGATCTGGTTTTGCTTTAACCAATCAAAAAAGCGTCGCGCTTTAAAAACACGAGAAGAAGAGGGACGAAATATAATCAAGGAAGGCTGTAAAGAAGGAATAGCTTCCCATTCGTCAGGAGATTCATCACTAATGGCTAGTGCCCAAGAAGCTTGAGAGCTTAACAAAAACTTATGCTGATTAACATATTGACGAGCTTCTATCAGATTCAATAAAGGCACCACCCCTTCCTGAGCATGAGAGGAAAAAATACTCATCCCTATCTCTTGTAGAGTTGGCAGCACCTGCTTGTAAAACTGGCCATCCGGAATAACAAGACCATCTACAGAAGAGATTTTAGGTTGAGGCCGTCCCAATTGTACCTCACAACCTAGATGCTGATAAAACAATGCATCTTCTTGATTATTTTTAGGTGCAGAGACCCAAACTGTGCCATCTTTATGCATGCCGATGGACTTCGGATAAGTGATCGCACGTCTTTCAATATTCTGGAAATCCCGACAGCGCTCTTCAAAAATTAGCTCATTTTGTTGAGAATATTCTTGAGTAAATTTGATTAAACGTCTGCAAGGGTCGATCTCATGCCAGGGATCCTCCGTCAAAGAGACCCGAATAGTATCTCCAATCCCATCTAACAGTAAGCTCCCAATTCCCATGGCAGATTTTATCCTTCCATCTTCCCCTTCGCCGGCTTCTGTAACCCCTAGATGTAAAGGATAGTCCCACCCTAATTTATACATCTCTGCTACAAGTAAGCGATAAGCCAAAATCATGACCTGAGGATTAGAAGATTTCATAGAAAATATAACATCATGGTAGTCATTTTTACGACAGATCCTCGCAAACTCCAGCGCAGACTCTACCATTCCTGCAGGAGTATCACCGTACCGATTCATAATCCTATCGGAAAGAGACCCATGGTTAGTTCCTATGCGCATCGCGCGCTTCAAGCTTTTACACTTTTCTACTAAAGGAGTAAATTTTTCTTCAATTTTTAATATTTCTTGAGCATACGAATAGTCATCATAATCGATCACTTTAAAGCTTGCTCTTTTATCGACAAAATTACCCGGATTGATACGCACCTTATCAACGAAATCTATCACCCGCATAGCAGCTGGAGGAAAAAAATGGATATCTGCCACCAGGGGGATCGAATATCCTTTTTGAAGCAAGCCATTTTTTATGGCTTCGCAGCTATCAGCTTCTTTCATACCCTGTACAGTTACACGTGCAATTTCACAACCAGCATCGGCTAAACGCATAATTTGCTGGATTGTCGCTTCAGCATCCCGTGTATTGGAAGTGGTCATGGACTGAATGCGAATAGGATTGTTACCCCCCACTCCTACAGGGCCAACCATCACCTCACGTGTTGAGCGTCTTTTCAGCTGAGCAATCGATTCGCAGTATTTCATGAAATATACTCACTGTAAAATTTCCTTTAAGCCATGAATTCTATCTTGATAATTCTAATATTGCAAGCAATCCTTCAAGAGAGCAGCCATTCCCGCAAATAAAAATTTTAACATTATTTAAAGATAATCCTAAGGTCTGCTTATCTAAAAGCAAAAGGGTACCTTCAGCGATTCCCGCTAAAGAAAAATCCCCTCTGTGATAAACTAAAAAAGAAATTTTTTTAGCGGGAATCGCTGTCAAGAGAGTAAGGATAACCCTTAAAAGCTCTTTGCTCTTCTGTTATTAGCTTTAAAAATTGAAGTAAAATTGGTTCTTCGAATGTTTAGGTGATAACACATTTCTTTAATGATAAAATCATCAAATAAAACTTTTTACATATATGTGGTGAGTCGACCTGTGGAACTTCCCCACAAGCCTCTCTTAGAACGGTACAGGAACCTCTCAATTCATACCGCTCCCAATTAAGCAAACGCTCCTATCATTCCTTTATTCCAGTGTACAAATAATTCTGGGTTTTCTTTTACTATCTTTCCTATAAAGATAGTCGTTCTTGTTTTATGACCTGCAAGTTCCTTGTATTTACGCATTCCCCAAGCCACTAGTGTCTTATTGAAATGTCTGCAGAATTTGTATAGAGCTGATGGAGAATATTTCCCATAGTATACTAGCCATCCTCTGATAACTGGATTATACGTTTTGGCTATATCTCCAAGTTCTAAATCTGTTCTATTTCTTATATTCCATTGCCTAATGGTTGCTTTCATAGATTTTAGCGCCGCTTGGCTTACTGCTGGTGTAAAACTTATAAATATGTTATTTCGTTTACTGTTTTTGACCAGTCTTGGCCGAAAGGTATAGCCTAGAAAATCAAATTTTGTTTCCTTGTATTTTCCCTTGCGGCTTCCATCTTTACAGTAAATAATCTTTGTTTTATCTGGATGAAGCATCAAACTACATTCTTCAAATCGTTTCTTTAGATTTGTTAGAAGGTGTTGAGCCTCTTGTTCTGTGTTACAGTGTATTAATCCATCATCAGAATACCTACACCATGGCATGCTAGGATATTTCCTTGTCATCCACGTGTCAAATACATAATGAAGAAATAGATTGGCAAGCACTGGGCTAATCACTCCTCCTTGGGGCACTCCTGCATTTCTTGTCACAAGAATTCCATCTTTTAATTGAAGAGGTGCTTTTAGCCATCTTTCGATGTATAAAATAACCCATTTGTTATCTGTATGTTTTCTTACTGCTTTCATTAGAAGGTCATGGTCTATATTGTCAAATAGGCCTTTGATATCAAATTCCAGCACCCAATCGTACTTCCAGCATCTTTGCCTAGTGATTCCTACAGCATCTAAGGCTGATTTATTTGGCCTATATCCATAGGAATTTTGGTGAAAATGGGGCTCTACTGTGGGTTCAAACATCAGCTTTACAATCATTTGAGC
>NZ_JAEMUC010000041.1:0-79798 GCF_018342455.1 Neochlamydia sp. AcF95
AGTAAGAAGAAGCCTTTAACTAAAGAGGATAAAAGAACAAATCAAAGTTTATCCAGAGAAAGAGTTGCCAATGAAAACGTCATTGGCCTCCTTAAGCGATTTAAAATTATAGCAGATCGCTATAGAAATAGACGTAAAAGATTTGCCCTTCGCTTCAACTTAATTGCAGCAATCTATAACTGGGAATTAAATACATGAGTTTCGAAAGAGGTCTAATATGCTTTTGAGCTACTTCTTATGCAGCCCCATACTTTATAAAGCCCCTCTTGTTAAGTTGAAAGGCAGATTTCAGAGAGTTGGATATGTAGACTGAGTTTTTTAAAGCGTATAAGATGTTTTACTAAGTTTTAATATTTTTTTCTCTTTACGTCTATAGTAAGTTAAAAGGAAAAAAATAAAGTAATCTTTCTATTTAGATTTAACCAAGAGATCTAGCTTTTAAGATGTCTTGTTGGATATGTAACTTTAATTCTTCAAGGTTAGCAAACTTTTTTTCAGGCCTTAAATAAGAAGTAAGAATAACTTCGATAGTTTTACCATACAGGTCAGCTTCATAATCAAAAATATGAGCTTCTAAAAGAGGGACTTTATCTTCACGGACGGTAGGCGCTATTCCTAGATTCGCCACACCTTTAAACAGCTGCTGATCGACAAAGATGTTAACAGCATAGACTCCTAAAGGAGGAATACACAAATTTTTGACATCTAAATTAGCTGTAGGGCACTCTAGCTGTTTTCCTTTTCCTAGGCCTCTATAAACGGTAGATAAGACACTATAAGGACGTCCTAGGAGCTTTTGGGCGGTCTCTAATTGTCCTTCTTGAATGAATTTACGAATTAGGGAGCTAGAAACAGCAACCTTGTTGACAGTTTGCTGTTCGATGTATTCCACACTAAAATGTTCTCTTTCTGCAATACCTTTAATGGTTTCCTTATTGCCTTTTCTATCTTTACCCAAAGTAGCGTCCCATCCAAGGATAAGATGAGAAAAGGGGAGGAGAGTCTGCAAATGATGGATAAATTGTTCAGCACTCTGCTCAGAAAATTCTTTAGTAAATGTAAGCAAGATTAATAAATCTACACCCATATTCTTGATTAGCTGGATTTTATGTTCATTTGTACAGATTTTATTTACCGGCCTATCAGGATAAAGGACCTCGGAAGGGTGATTTTCAAAGGATAAAACTACACTGGCTTTTTGTTGGCTTTTGGCGATTTCTACTACTTTTTTGATGATCGCTTGGTGCCCAATGTGCATGCCATCAAAATTGCCTAAGGTAAGCACAGAAGAGGTAGAAAAAAGCGGCGTAGCTGGAAGTTCGCAAAGGAGTTTCATGATTCAAAAAATAGTAAAATTTATTAATCGTTAGGTTGGCAACTAGGTTTAAAAACAGCCCATTTTTTCCTTTAGGAAAGCTTTGCTTACAACATACATATAAAACATTTTCCCGCAAATAAATATAAATTTTGGTAGTGCTATTAAAGAGAATGATAAGCCAATAAAAATTGGAGGGCTTTTAATATAAACCACTCGCAAGCTATGCATTAAAAACTTTTTTGGACATCTTTAACAGGTTAGCATCAAAAAATTGAGTAGGAAATATACTTATAGAGCAGGATAAAAAAGAGCTTTGCTGATTTGCTGAACATCAGGGGAGGCAATAAATAATTGGCTGCCATCTAAACAATCTTCAAGGTTAAAGGGCCCGCTACGCGTCCTTTTAAGATTGGAAAGATGAGCTCCACATCCTAGCTTTTTACCTATATCATCAGCTAAGCTACGTATGTAAGTACCCTTAGAACATTTTACCCGAAGATTTAGATAGGGATAGTGATAATCTAATATCTCTATTTGCAGAGTGACCTTGACAGGTTGACGTTCTATCACTTTTCCTTTTCTAGCCAGTTCGTAAAGTTTTTTTCCATTAACTTTTTTAGCAGAATGCATAGGGGGAATTTGTTGGACTTCCCCTTGAAATTCTTGGATGATAGCCTTAATTTCAGAGGGAGTAGGAATAAGAGGGGATTGGAAAGTGATAGTTCCTTCACAATCGTAGGTGTCGGTAGCTTCTCCCAAATGCACTTGAGCAATGTATTCCTTATCCTCGCATAGAAATCGATCGGAGAGCTTGGTCATGTTGCGCCCGATGAGTAGAACCATGACGCCTGTGGCAAAAGGATCGAGTGTGCCGGCATGACCGATTTTATCTACTCCTAAAATACGCCTTAATGCAGCTACAAGGCTAAAAGATGTTTTGCCTATAGGTTTATCTATAAGCAAAATACCTTGAGGGCTAGGAGCTATGGAGCCTGCTGAACGATTAATCATTGCCTCGCGACTCACGCTCACTGCTAATTTCTTCGAGGAGCTGCTCGATACGCATATGCTTATCTACGCTATCATCAAGCTTAAAGTGAAGCTCGGGAAAATAACGCATGACCACTTTTTTTGAGGCTGTAACCGCGACAAACCCCGCTGCCGTTTCAAGAGCTTGGATAGTCTGATCTTTTTGCTCTTGATTGCCAATCACGCTGATAAATACTTTGGCATGGTGCAAGTCTTTAGTAATCTCTACCCTTGTGACCGTCATAAGCTCATTGACGTGCGGGTTGCGCACATCTTTACGAATAACATCTGAGATAACTTCTTTAAGGAGGGAATTAAGTCTATCCGTGCGTTGTTTTGCCATGATTCATCTGCCTCTATAAAGAATCTTATAATTCTTGGGTAATGTAAGTAACTTCGTACGCTTCAAATACATCGCCTTCTTGTGCAGTATCAAAATTGGAAAGAACTATACCACATTCAAGGCCTTTTTGAACCTCTCTTACATCGTCTTTTACGCGTTTTATTGAGGAAATCGATGATTTTCCAATCAGCTGGCCATTGCGTATAATGCGCATCTGGTTATTACGATTAATCGCGCCTTCAGTAACAATTCCTCCTGCTATTTGTCCATAGTGGGAGGACTTAAAGAGCGCTTTCACTTGGAATTTTCCTTTTTCTGTTTCAATAGCAATCTTATCCAAAAGATCTACGAGCATGGCTTTAACATCATCAATAGCATGATAAATGATGTCATGCATTTTAACCTGTACTCCATGTTGTCTAATAAGGGCATCAGCATGGCTTTCAATCTGGGTGTGGAAGCCTATAATGACCGCTTTGGAGGTCGAAGCCATTTGCACGTCTGATTCCGAAACTTCTCCTACTCCTGCAGAAATAATATTAACTTCGGCTTTTTTCGAATAAATTTTCAGTAACCCTACTTTAAGGGCTTCAAGAGAGCCTTGTACGTCAGCACGCAAGATAATATTAAGAATTTTCTTAGAAGGCTCCGAAGCTTGCATCATCAAGTTTTCCATGGAGAGCTTCTTTTTAAGCAAGTTGTTTTGGCGCATACCTACCATACGAGCTTCAGCAATCTCACGAGCCTCTTTTTCATTTTTAACTACAATAAACTCTTGCCCTGCTTCTGGGAGGCCCGAAAGGCCTGTAATGGATACGGGTGTGGAAGGTCCTGCTTGCTGAATATTATGCCCATATTCATCTTGCATAGTTTTAACACGTCCCCAATATTGATCAAATACAAGAGAGTCGCCTATTTTTAAAGTTCCATTCTGAATAAGCATAGTAGCCACAGCGCCCATGCCTTTATGCATTTCAGATTCTAAAACACGCCCTCGAGCCCGGTTAGTAGGATCTGCGCGCAATTCCAACACTTCTGCTTGCAAAGCTAGCATTTCTAGCAGTGTGCTAATGCCTTCTTTAGTGACTGCAGAACAATTAACAGTAATAGTTTGCCCACCCCATGCTTCTGGAAGAAGTTCTTGCTCTGCTAGCTGACGGTAAACATTTTCAACGTTGAAATTAGGCTTATCACATTTGTTAATAGCTACTACGATGGTAACTTTTGCTTCACGAGCATGCTGGATGGCTTCCACTGTTTGTTGGCGAAGGCCTTCATCACCGGCTACAACTAACACCACGATATCGGTGACATCCGCACCACGGGCACGCATAGCAGAAAAGGCTTCGTGTCCTGGAGTATCAAGGATGCAAATTTCTCCTACCGCTGTTTTACATTTAAACGCTCCAATATGCTGAGTAATAGCTCCTGCCTCGCCAGCTGCACGGTTGCTGCTTCTTATAGCATCAATTAAGCTGGTCTTACCATGGTCTACATGTCCCATGAAGGCAACTACAGGTGCCCGAATGTGAAGCTTTTCTGGAGAGGTTTGTTTGATCTCTTCGCTAGCACTTTGATCAGTAATGCGGATCCTTTTTTCTTCTGAGGTATCAATGCTAATCTCGCATCCAAATTCATGTCCTAGCAGTTGAATAGTCGTCTCATCTTCTAACAAATCATTAAGGGTAACGACAAGCCCTTGCATGAACAATTTAGAGATTAGCTGGGAAGACTTTAATTTCATTTCAGCAGCCAAATCTTTAATGCTAATAGGCGTTCTGATTTTGAGCGCAGTAGGTCGAATAGTAGTATCTTCCTGAACCTGCTTGATTTGTCTGTTGCGCTTTTTCCTCCATTGAGAAGTATCATCCTCTGCTCGCAAGCCTTGTCTATCGCGTGCATCAAATGCTCGCGTGGGTTCAAGACGCCGGGTAGGTTTCAGATCACGAAATTCTTTAGCTTTACCTGGAAAGGTTTTCTTAGGAAGATTTTCATCACTAACAGCGGTTTCTTCACCCTCTTTGGGCTTAAATTTGTCTTTCGTAGCTTTAGCTGCTGCTTCTTTATCAGGAGTGGAAGCTGCCTCTGCTTTATGTTTTTGAGGTGGCTGAGGAGGAACATAAGCAGGCCGCGGAGCCGGTTTTCGAGGTAAAAGATCCTTAACATGCCGACCTGTAGGCCCCAGCTTGACATATTCTGGCATAGGCTTAATTGCAGGTATAGGGGCTTCTTGACGGGCTACTGCTACAGGTTTTTCGCCTCGAGAAGGAATAAATTCTTTTGCTATAAGAGGGGTTTCTTCAGCAGGAGCAGGAGTTTTTTCATTTTTAACTGCATCAGCAAAAATTTCTTCCGCCGCTGGCTTTTCTTCAAAAACTTTTTTCTCAGATAGCTCTACCAGTTCTTCAGCAAAAATTTCTTTACGTAGCTCTTCACTAGATTTTTTAATCTTAATGCCTTCTTCCTCGACCTCTTCAGCTGCACCTGCGCTTGAAGTCTCTGCAAATTCTACCTTAGGCTTAGCTTCAGGGACAGCACCTTCAGCAAAAGCAGATTTAGAACGCGCGCGAATTCGAGGTGTAGTTTCTTCCTTAGTTGGAGAATGAACTGAAGCGTTTTTCGTAGATTCATTTAGCTCTGCTTTAGGTGCTTTAGTCAGCGTACTTTTTTTAACAGGCTTTTCTTCTTTATCTTCTAAAGCCTTATTTGCTGCTATTTTGCTTTTAATTTTACCTAAATTGATGGCTTCAGCAATTTGAGTGTTTTTAATGGTTAGCTTCAGGTTTTTTGCCAAGGCTTTCTATCCTTTGTTTTCTAATTTGTTCTATAATCTTGTCGGCGGTATCTAGGCTTATGCCCGGAATTTTTGCCAATTCTTCTGGGGTTGCAATCAAAAGAGATTTGAGAGTAGTGTAGCCTTCGGCAATCAGATGCTGGAAAATCAGATTGTTAAGACCATCGATCTCTTCTAAGGGTTCGTTGAGAGAAGGATCATCGGACTCGGCTAGCTCTGTGCGTTGCAAAGCCATGGTACGGTTATAATCCGTCATCCGCTGCACTTCTAGCTCATAACCAATCAATTCGCTGTTAAGCCTTGCATTCATTCCTTTTTTACCAATCACAGCGGCAAAATCTTCATCATCCACGACGATAGAGATGGTGTGATCATCTTCGCTAATATTGATTTTACGAATCTCAATCGGCGATAGAGCATTCTGCAGAAGTTCAATAGGGTCGGCGGAAAAAGGAACAATATCGATTTTCTCATTATGTAATTCTCTGACTACATTTTTAACACGTACCCCACGCATCCCTACACAAGCACCTACTGGATCAACTTTAGGATCTGTAGAACGAACAGTTAATTTAGTTCGGTAGCCGGGATCACGAGCAATTTTGTCGATAACAACAATATTATCATTAATCTCAGGTACTTCTTGGATGAGCAATTGACGAACGAATTCTGGATGGCTACGTGAGAGAATAACTTCTGCGCCGCCATTTTCCGTATCATTCACTTCTAGCAGTAAGGCCAAAACTTTATCTCCAAGATTATATTTCTCAGTTTTAGGATAGTGCTTCATGGGCATTAAAGCTTCTACTTTACCTAAATCGATAATTAAATTAGCTCCTCGGACAAAGCGTTTGACAGTACCAGAAATTAATTCATTTACCCGATGGCGGTACTCTTCATAAATAACATCGCGCTCCGCCCCTCGCAACTTTTGAGTAATAATTTGGCGTGCTTTTTGGGCTGCAATACGACCAAAATCTCTAGGAGTGGCTATCACATCAATAAATTGGCCCACTTGGCTCTCAGGATCAATTTCGCGAGCTTCTTCTAATGAGATTTCTTGAGCAGGCACTTCCACTTCGTCTACAATCTCTTTTTCGCAGTAAACGTCAATATTACCTGTTTTGGGATGAATAGTCACAGTAACATTTGAGGCTCCGCTAATACTTTTACGGGCGGCGGCACGAAGAGATTCTTCTATGGCGCTGATTACGATTTCTCGCTTAATGCCTTTTTCTCTTTCTAGGTACTCAAAAATAGCTATGAGATCTTTATTCATCGTTTTTTTTGCCTCAAATTCTTAAGATAGGAATTATATATTAAAGAAGATTTGTAAAGCAACTTACAAGAGGGTATTTTATCTATGTAAGGTGTGTTAATCGGTAGAAAAGCTAGCTTTTCTACCGATTGAATGCGAGTCAGAAGGTATTCTAATCTTCGCTATCTTCTCTATCTTTTTCAGAAGATTTCTTTTTGCGCTTATTGGAAGTTAAAATGATGTCGTCATGACTGGTGTGATTTTGATCAATTAAATATTCCTTGATAGAAAGAGCAATCTTTTTATGCTCAGGATCTAATTTAATCACCTTAGCTGTTACATCATCGCCTTTAGAAACAACATCTTCAACTTTGCCGAAGGCCTGATCAGATAATTCAGTGACATGGATGAGTCCTTCTATACCGCTATCGAGTTCTACAAAAGCTCCAAAGGCAGTAATTTTAGTTACTTTTCCTTTAACTAAAGATCCCACTGGCATCGTTTTCTCAATACTTTCCCAAGGGTTATTACTTAATTGCTTAACACCTAAAGTAATTTTCTTGCTATCTCGATCAACGGATAAGATGCAGGCATCTACGACATCGCCTTTACGGAGAACCTCGGAAGGGTGGGAGACTTTTTTAATCCAGCTTAGATCTGAAATATGTATTAAGCCCTCTACTCCTGGTTCTAATTCGACAAAAGCGCCATAGTTAGTTAAGCTGCGGATTTCTGCTTTCACGTTAGTACCCACTGGATATCTTCTCTCCACATCGTCCCAAGGGTTATGTTCAGCTTGTTTAATTCCTAAAGAAATTTTCCCTTCTTCTTTTTGTACCGAAAGAACTACAGCTTCCACATCATCACCTTTTTTGACCACTTCGCTAGGATCGGTGACGTTTTTTACCCATGACATTTCTGACACATGAATAAGGCCTTCAATACCTGGCTCAATTTCAATAAAGGCACCATAAGGGAGCAAGTTAACAATCTTACCTTTCACACGCGTTCCAGGTGGGTATTTTTGCTCGATTTGATCCCAAGGATTAGATTCTTTTTGCTTTAAGCCTAAAGCTACACGACCTTTTTCGCGATCGACGCTTAAAATCATCACTTCTAGTTTTTGCCCCAGTTGGACCATTTCAGAAGGATGCTTAATACGTTTCCAAGTCATATCCGTAATATGCAATAGTCCATCAATGCCATCGAGGTCAAGGAAAACCCCGAAATCGGTAATGTTTTTAACAATCCCATCGCGCACATCACCTTCTTTAATATTTTCCAAAAGCTCAGCCTTTTTAGAAATTCTTTCTGCTTCTAAAAGCTCACGTCTGGAGACGACTACGTTCTTACGTTCAATATTAATCTTAAGGATCTTAAATTCATATGTCTTGCCGAGATATTCATCGAGGTTTTTAATGCGCTTGTTATCGATCTGAGAGCCAGGTAAGAATGCTTCCATCCCAATATCAACCATTAAGCCACCTTTAACTTTACGGAGGACGCGGCCCTTGACAATCGAACCTTCTTCGCAATGTTCCAGAATATATTCCCATTGACGCATTCTTTCGGCTTTTTCACGAGAGAGAACAATCTGCCCATTATCATCTTCAGCTTGGTCAAGAAGCACTTCGACTTCCCCATCTAATACCACATTTGAAGGATCAGAAAATTCCTCAATAGGGACTAGACCCTCTGATTTTAAGCCTACATCTACGACAACATGATCTTTTGTAATTTCGACAATCCTTCCTTTGAGGATAGTTCCTGGGATCAATGCAGTGCTGTCTTCAACGTTATTATTGGATGACTGACCCTCCAATAAAGCTTTAAAAAGTTCTGCATCTGTTTGCTGGTAAGAGACATCATCGACGATCTTGCTCTCATTCCAGGTGTGTTGGGGGTTTTTAGACATTTAAAGGTTACTCCTATTTTTCATACTAATGGAGTAAAGATATCAGATGTGAAAGAAAAATAGCAATATATAAAACTGAAGTGAAAACAGGAGAGGGCAGGAAAGGAAATAAGGATAAAACCGAATTGAGAGAATATATAGAATGCTTATTTAATTTAATAAATTTTTTTTCATCAAATATGCTCTTCATTAAAGATGCTTCAGAATGAAATTAACGCGTAGCTATCTAGATCGCTTGGAAAAAAAACGTTTATATCCAGTAAGTCGCTTTTGAAGAGGCCGTTTCATAAAGGGTGATAGCATACAGCTCGGGTAGCATAGGCTTAAGATAATCATAAATCCATTTGCACACAAATTCTACAGTCGTAGAATCTGACTGTAGGGTCTCATTCAAGCACTGATGATCTAAATATTTTTTTATCATAGGCTGGACAAGATCAGTAAGATCCTGAAAATCTATTACCATATTTTTCTTGGGCCCCTCTTTTTGTAAAAACTCCTTTCGAATAATGACATGGAGACTATAGGAGTGGCCATGCATACTTTTGCATTTACCATCATGATGGCTTAAAAAATGAGCCGCTTCAAAATAAAAAATTTTTTCTAATTCATGCATCTTTCTTCATTTGCCTTTGGAATATAAGGATTTAAATTGACAGATGGGAAGGCTTTTTTTTATAAGTAATTCAAGCTTATCAGAAAAAAAATAATAAAAAAGTAAAAAACTATTCCTATGCAGACACTTGTAATGAAATTTGGGGGGGCAGCAGTAGCTACTGCTGAGCATTTTTCCTATATAGCCGATCTTATCATCTCGCGAAAAAAAGATTTTCAACGTCTTGTAGTCGTAGTAAGTGCGATGGGAAAAACCACCGATCATTTGATTGCATTAGCTAAGCAAGTTAACCCTGACCCTCCTCGCCGAGAATACGACATGCTAGTGACCGTAGGCGAAAGGATAAGCTGTTCTTTGCTTGCAATGGCCTTGGCCGCCAAAGGATGCGAGGCTTTAAGCTTCACAGGTAGCCAATCAGGAATTATTACTTGTTCAAGGCATACGGAAGCAAGAATTATCGATGTGCGGCCTACGCGTGTTTTGCCCTTGCTAGATTCTGGTAAAATCGTTATTGTAGCAGGATTCCAAGGGGTAAGTAGATTAGGAGAGATTACTACTTTAGGACGAGGTGGCTCAGATACTACAGCAGTAGCTTTAGGAGTGATTTTAAAAGCCTCCATCGTAGAGTTCTTTAAAGATGTCTCAGGAGTTTATGCAGAAGATCCTAAAAAAAACCCTCACGCAATTTTTCATTCAAAGCTTACTTATAAGCAAGCTTTAGATGTAGTTGGTAAAGGTGGAAAGATATTACATCCCCGTTGTATAGAATTAGCCTATAAGAATTATTTGCCCTTAAAGATAAGATCTTTTAAGACATATGGTTTGGAAGAGAATGAAAGGTGCACAATAATTTTTGAAGATTCTTGCCAGCCGGATAAGCATTTGTTTGAAGATGAAACTTAACAATACATGCCTATAAGTAGCTTAAATCATGCAAGATAATGAGTGTTTTCCCGAAATAAAGATTCATGTTGAGGATCAAGATAATGACATAGGTATACATCTATTCAAAGAAGCTATTCATAGCATATTGAAGAAAATTATTCCTCTAAATTTTTTCAAAAATAAGAGTTATGAAAGTGAATTTCCCATTGTTAAGACTTTAGTTTCAAATCAGGCCCCTGGCTATCTAACCTTTTATTATTTTGGAAAATCTCAGGAACATACTCTAAAGTTCTTTATCGAAATGCTTTCGAATTGGCTAGTGCCAGGGCGACGTTTAAATCAATCGATGATATTTTCTTCTGAGTTTAGCATTCCTTCTCTAAGCCCCTTAGTTTACCGATTATTCAAAGTGGTCATCCATCTTGATTTAGTTTCCGATGTAGAGCAGATCCAAGCTAATTTACCTATTATCGAAGCAGAAATCCGCTTAGGAATGGATTCTTCTTATTATGCTAAAAGAATTTTAGAAATTAAAGGCTTAAGCATTGATGCTAAAACAGCTCTTATCCAAGAAAATATTGCCTATTTGATTGAGCGTAAACCTCAGTTTTTTGATTTTGATTTGCTGACAGAGATGCAACATGTGTTGGTAATATGTCACGATGATTTTAAATCTCAACGAAGTAGCCGCCATCTTAGTCGCATTATCTGCATTCAATATCTTTTTAGAAGATATCTTTTCGATCGACTTCAAATTCAAAATAAAAGGCATTTCTTCTTGAAAATATTTAAAACCTATTTGCGCGACCAAGAGCAAAATAAGCAGGTTTTAGGGATTATCGTTGGCTTTAATTTTTTAAGAGAAAAAGAAATTTTTGATAAACGGCATTTAATTCGAGCGATCCAAAATCATATTCCCAACGCCCTTATGGTAGAAAATTCTTTTATCGATAATCGGCGCTCTCCAGAAAATTTTTGTACTGTCTACATAGAAATAGAAAAAAGTATGGGAGAGAAATTTACCCACCAGGAAGTCTCTCAACTACGTAAAACTCTGCCTATAGATTTGCTAGATAGCATTGAACATATAGTGCATCCTATCTTCATGCCACGCAACGAAGAAGAGATTATGCGTAACATCTTTAGCTTAAGTAGCCAAGTTAAATTTGTACGAGACTTACCTCAAGTCATCATTAATTTTGACGAGCAAACCTACTCCAAATTGGTGTTTACTATCATTGTGGTCAGAGTGGTTGAGCCTAGTGGCGCTTCCATAAAAGAACTCTTTGATAAAAGTGAAACTTTTCTAGATTATACCCATGATCGTTGTAAAACTTTAGGATACTTGCGAGGAAAGCATAGTAAAGAAGCCACGGTATTTACTGTAAAGATTTCAAAAGATGATTTCATTAGACGAGATAATTCTATTGATCTAAATAAAGCCCGCCAAAGTGTAGTTTTTGAATTGCTAAGAATTTTAGGGGAATTTAGAGATTTTAATGGAGGAATGATCTCAAAACAGAATGAACTTCTAGCCGAGCTAAAAGCGCTCCTTGAAGAAGAGACGGATTTGAATGAATTGTTATTAGAAAATTTCTTCTTTTCTATTACTCCTATAGTCATGCGTACCGTTTTAGAGGCAGAAACTTTAAAAATGTTTTTTAGCTTGCTAAGAGAAACAATCGAGGAAGAAATAGTGCCACCTCTCTCTTATCATGTGAAAACATTGGCCAAGACGCCTTATATATATGTAATAGTGAAATCTGAAGAGCGTTTAAACCGGGAAGATTTAGCTCAAGCTTTAAATGTTTTACAAGCTAAATCCTCAGAAATTGCCACTGCTTATATGCAGGTGCATGAGATCAATTATAATTGTTATCTTTACCGCTGCTTGGATGGAAAGCGGCAAAAATTATTTGGCTCAATTATTCAAAAGGCAGTCGTCAACATGTTTGATAATAAAGTCTCCTAAGCTTTAAGTTTAATCCCTTATTTTGAGTTTCAAACGGGGACATAGTGAGTTTTGGCTTTAAAATTTTTGAATAAAGTTTGTATAAAGGCTTAAGAGGTTTTCTGGGTGGCCTTAAGAGAGGAAACTGGCAATAAGGCAAGCGACCAAGAAGAAAATTTATATACTTTGTTAGCATTCTTTAACTTAAGCATTAAAGGGATAGCGAGAAGGGATTTAAGTAGAGCTCTTTAGCTACCCGCACTTTTAACAGCCAGTGATCACCTAGGGATTGTATTACTTGACAAGCTCGTGTTGCTTAAGCTAACCTCTCTACACATAATTTTGACCAGGCATTAACAATGACAAAAACAAACCCAATAAAAGTGGCTGCCTCTATTTTAGCAGGTGACTTTGGCTACTTGGCAGATACGGCTAAGAAAATTGAGGACTCGGGGGCAGACTCTTTGCATATCGATATTATGGATGGAAATTTTGTGCCCAATTTAACGATGGGGCCACAAGCTGTTGCTGCTATTAATCGTGCTACGAATATGTTCTTAGATGTCCATTTAATGGTTTATCATCCCTTTGATTATATCGAACGTTTTGTGGAAGCAGGTGCAGACAACATTACTATCCACTTCGAGGCTACCGAAGATGTAGATGAAACTTTGGAATATATTCGTAAGTGCAATATTAAGGCAGGCCTAGCTTTTTGTCCTGAGACGTCGGCCTCTATGATTCCTAAATATTTGAATAAGTGTGACCTTATCTTGCTTATGACTGTTCATCCAGGTTTTGGGGGGCAAGAATTTATGCCTGAAGTTCTAGAAAAAATAAGCTTTACGCGTGAATGCTTGACTAAACTTGATATTTGCCAAGGGGGGATGACTGCTAAGAAAGATTCTCCTGAAAAGCTACCTCCTTTCGATATTCAAGTCGATGGAGGAATTGCTCCAGAAACTGCTAAGTTATGCGTAAAAGCAGGAGCTAACATCTTAGTGGCAGGAACATTTTTATTTAAGAGCCCTAATATGCATGAGGGAGTAAATAGCTTACGCGGCCTTTGAGAGATCTAATAAATTTTTTTATTTTCGGGTATCCGCAAGTTTGTTTTTAGTAGATATAAAAAGTTTTACTCCCTCTTTTTTATCGCATTGTGAAAAATAAGCAGTTTGCCTTTGAAAGTTTCTATAAAGGCGCTCTTAAGGCTTTATAGGCTTGGAAAAATAAATTTTTTTTAAAGTTTTGTCTCTATTTTTCTCTTTGACATTTGAGCCCTAGTTTCTTAATATGTCAAGGATAGCTTAAATTTTTTACTGAAGGACAGAAACGTCTATGGTTATGAGTAACCAGCTAACTCCTGGAATGACAATTTCTATCAATAATAAACTTTATCGCGTGGAAACTACGGTAAAAGTGATGGTACCTAAAGGTGCACCTTTTATAAAAACAAAAATACGCGATTTATCATCTAATGAGCTTATTGAAAAGAATTTTAAATTAAATCAATCAATTAAAGATGTTAATCTTGCAGAACGACGTCTAGAATTTCTTTATTTAGAAGGAAAAGATTATCTTTTTTTAGATATTGAAAACCTTAATCAAATTTTAATTCCTCAACATATTATAGGCAATAGCATCAACTACTTGAAAGAAGGCGTAGAAGTTAAAGCTTCTTTTTTTGGTGAAACTATTTTTGCTGTAGAGCTACCTCAGTTTTTAGAATTGATGGTTGCAAAAGTGGAGGGAGGAGAAAATAAATCTATATTAGCAAATGCTTCTAAGGCTGCTCTATTAGAGACTGGAGCTAAAATTGAAGTTCCACCATTTATCGAAGCAGGTGATATCATAAAAATAGACACGCGTTCATACGAATACATACAGAGGGTATAGGGAGGATTGTTGCGTGGAGCTAAAGCAGATAAAGGAATTGATGGGGGCGATGGGACGTACGGGAACCAAACGCGTAACTATCAAAAAAGAAGGCTTTGAAATTGAGATTGAAAGATATGATGGGGGAACAATGAAGGTTCCCGAGTCAATGTTTGAGTCGTCAGAAGAAACTTTTAATAAAACAGACGAAGCCTTGCGGCGGGCAAATATTAGTGTGGCTTCTTTGGCAGTACCTCCGGGTCAAGCGGTAGAACATAAGGAAGATGCAAATACATTTTTTGTCACTTCGCCCATGGTAGGAACATTTTATAATACACCTTCTCCTGAAGAACCTCCTTTTGTTAAAGTGGGTAGTAAAATTGATAAAAATAGCGTAGTCTGCATTATAGAAGCTATGAAAGTAATGAATGAAATCAAAGCTGGAGCAACAGGAACGGTGGCGGAAGTGCTAGTAGAAAACGGACATCCTGTAGAATTTGGAACAAAACTCTTTCGAATTACGTAGTATTGAAATATGCAAAAAGTTCTTATTGCTAACCGAGGCGAAATTGCCGTTAGGATTATCCGTGCTTGTCACGATTTAGGCTTACAAACAGTAGCAGTTTATTCGCAAGCAGACGCCGAGGCTCTGCATGTGTTGCATGCCGATGAAGCCATTTGTATCGGCGAAGCTCCTGCTGCTAAATCTTATCTTAAGATCTCCAATATCCTCTCTGCTTGTGAAATAACAGGAGCAGATGCCATACATCCAGGCTATGGTTTTTTAAGCGAAAATGCTAATTTTGCTTCCATTTGCGAAAGTTGCGGCTTAAATTTCATCGGGCCTGCTCCTGCTTCGATTACGTTGTTAGGAGATAAAGCTAAGGCTAAGGCCACGGCAAAAAAGGCGGGCTGTCCTGTTATTCCTGGCTCCGAGGGAGTTGTAAGCGATCTAAAAGAGGGCCTAGAAGTAGCCAAGGAGATTGGCTACCCGATCTTCATTAAAGCTGTATCAGGAGGAGGGGGGAAAGGAATACGCATTGCTTATAGTGAAGAAGAATTCATACGCCTTTTTCCTGCTGCACGTGCTGAGGCAGATGCAAGCTTTAGTAATCCTGATGTCTACCTGGAGAAGATGATCGTTGATCCTCGGCATATTGAAGTCCAAGTTATTGGGGATAAATATGGCAACTACATTCACCTTGGAGAGAGAGATTGTTCTATCCAAAGGCGTCGTCAAAAACTTATTGAAGAGGCCCCTAGCCCACTATTAAATAGCAAACTGAGACAAAAAATTGGCCAAGCAGCGATTAGTGTTGTTAAAGAGGCTAATTATCATTCGGTAGCGACTGTTGAATTTCTATTGGATGCTAATCATCGTTTCTATTTTATGGAAGTAAATACAAGGATTCAGGTAGAACATACGGTGACTGAGGAGCTAACAGGAGTGGATCTTCTTGGAGAGCAACTAAGTGTAGCCATGGGTAATAAACTGAGGTATGCCCAAGAAGAGGTTAACTTTAAGGGGCATGTCATCCAGTTTCGCATCAATGCAGAAAACCCTGCCGCAAATTTTTCGCCTTCCCCTGGACGGCTTGAATATTATTTACCTCCTGGTGGTCCCCATGTTCGCGTGGATAGTGCTTGTTATTCAGGCTATCAAATTCCTCCTAATTACGACTCCATGATTGCCAAATTAATTGTCCATGGCAAAGATCGTTTAGAAGCGATAGCTATAGGCAAACGAGCCTTACGAGAGTTTCATATTGGCGGCGTAGACTCAACCATTCCTTTCCATCTTTATATGCTTCATGACAAAAAATTCCTTCATTCCGATTTTCATCTAAGCTACATTGATGGCTTGATTACAGAAGGGTGCTCTTTTAGCCTAGAAGAGTAAAAATTGCTTAAAAAACAATGCAGCGAGTGCAGGTAATTTAGATTGATAAGGCAGAGAATAGACATTCACATTCTTATACGTGTGCTATTCGTTTAAAAGCTCTATCATTGGGTCTGCTTAAAGAATGTCTTAAGCCTTCTTCGTTTTTGCTTTATCAATTCGCCCTCACATCAGCTTAATCATTAGATAGATCCCATTTTCACTTGTAGGGATAAAGCTACGAAAAGCGATTCCATTTAGCGCTCTTAGCCCTTAAGATCAACCATCGCAATTATAAAGTTTGATGCCCTATCTACTAAAGGGGCTTTAGCCTGATTTTTTTTTGCCTATACTTTGCTAAAGATGTTTTTTTGTCTAAAGTCTTACTTCAGCTTTAAGCTCGATTTCACTCTTACTTTTAACTTAAAAATTCTTTTAGCTCACTTTTTTCTTGCATTTGCTTTCTCCTGGCAAGAAAAAACAGTATAAGTTTTTAGATAGGTTTTTTAATTTTTGTTCTGCAAAGAATTAAATAGACGAAATAGAGCATGCCAGGATGCTCAGAAGATTAAAGGCTTAGTTAAAATTAAATTCCCTTCCTTTAGAAAAGAATTAGCTGCTCTCTTTAGGTATTTAGAAGATGGGCTTTTGATCCTCTAGTGAGGATAGGGTAAAAAAGATAAAAGCTCTTCCTGCGTTCAAATCTTCTTTCATTTTGTAAGAGTGCTTCTAGGATTAGCTTTACTTTTACCTACTTCCTTCTTAGCAATGCACTTGATAAGAAGTCTATTAGCACATCAACTTATTTAAAAGTAGAGAGTTAAGATGCGTTTACAGATAGAAGAAAGAGGATAACTTAGTCAATTCGGGAAAAGGAGATTGATAATTGCTCGTTTTAAAAGGCGATTTACAAACGCTATTTGGGCTTCTAGAGCTAACCATTTTTATTAAGCGAAGAAATTAATGGAAATGAGTGAACAGCTTTAAGATAAACTGCTTAGTCTATTCAATGAACAAAGCAGCCAGTAATTTTAACTTAAATTTTAAAAATTTTTTAGAACATGATTACGCTGGTAATGGCGTTCAATACCATTAGCTACTTCTTCTGGATCATCTGTCAAAGAAATTAACTTTAAATCATTTTCCGAGATACATTGTTGCGCAAGCATGGTAGATTTAATCCAATCTATTATTCCCTTCCAGTAATCCTTACCCATTAGATAGATAGGGAAGGGGTGAATCTTATGAGTTTGAATAAGTGTAAGAGCTTCAAATAATTCGTCCAAGGTGCCGTAACCACCGGGCAAAAAGACAAATCCTTGAGCATAACGAATAAACATGACCTTACGTATAAAAAAGTAGCGAAAATTTAGGCGATACTTTCTATCAATAAAATGATTTAGCTCGGCTTCAAAAGGCAGGTCTACTCCTAATCCACAAGATTTACCCTGCGTCATTTGAGCTCCCTTATTAGCGGCTTCCATAAGGCCTGGCCCACCACCGGTAATAATAGCAAAACCTTTTTTGGCAATATGTCCTGCTACATCAATGCCTAACTTGTAATAAGGATGGTTAGCTTGTAATCTAGCGGATCCAAAGATAGATACCGAAGGCCCGAGGGTGGTCATATTTTCAAAGCCTTCTACAAATTCGGAAATAATTCTAAATAAGCGCCATGAATCGGTTTTAAACAAATGAGCTTCATCTTCGACATTATTATATAGCATGTAGCTCCTCAATGAAATTAGGCATAAGTTTAGCTGTTCGTGAGTGTATGTATATAGAGATAATTTTCAACTAAAAAATTTACAATAGGCCTTTATCTCATAAAAAGTCGCTTAAAAAATGTGCAGCCATTATTATTCACAGAAATAAAGATTAAATTTTATGGGTAGCAAAAAAATACGCTCTTGGAGCAGCTCTTGATGTAATTATATATTCAATAGAAGACTCGTGTTTAGGAAAAGCGTTAGCTTAAAAAGGGTTGATTCCTCTTTGGACTATACAGACGCGTTTACTTTAGAAGGCATGACTTAGTGATTAGAGAAAATGAAAGCAAAAGGGCTATTTATTTACTTTAGTTTTAAGGTTTCGGCGGTATATTTTAATCCTGTAATCCCTCGGCGTTGTAAAGGTGTGCCAAATAACTTCTCAGGATTTTTCTCACATTCTTCTATTTTTTTTAAATCTAAATAAACTCCATTGCCGCTCGCGGGAGAAAAAGCTGCCGTGAGAGAGGGTAAAGTTCTTTGGTTATGAGGACAAGCCTCTTGACAAATGTCACAGCCAAAAATATAACCTGGATTTTTTTGTTGTATTTCTAGAGGAATTGGTTTTTTAGATTCGATGAGGTGATAAGATAAGCATCTAGCAGCATCTAGCTTATAAGGGGAAGTTAAGGCCTGAGTAGGACAAGCATCTATACAACGTGTACAACTTCCACAACGCGGTAGTCGTAGAGAAATTACCGCTCCGGGGATCTCTAATGAGGTCAATATGCCTGAAAGCAGGGTGTAAGTGCCAAAACGTCGGTGGATAAGTAAAGTGTTTTTACCAAACCAACCCAATCCAGCCTGTACGGCCAAAGCTTTTTCTAAAAGGGGGCTAGAATCGCTAAATCCTTTAGCTATTCCTTGTGCACCTGCGCGTTCTTCTAGCCATTGAATGAATTTTTTTAACCGTTTACGATGCAGATGATGATAGTCTCTTCCTCTTGCATAGGAAGCTATCAAGCCTTGACCCGTAAGGAGATCTTCTTTAGGTTGCTTATAGTAGCTAAGAAAAATAAGTGCCGTCTTTGCTTGGGGGAAATATTGCTGAGGATAACAGCGTATTTCTTTTTCCATGTAGGCCAGATCTGCATGCTTTCCTTCGGCTAGCCATTCTTTGTAGGCTTGAATATCTTCTTGGCGAATATTTGCAGGCGTAATTCCTACATCATCCCAACCTAATTCTAATGCTTTTACTTTGATCTCATCAAAGGATAAAGTCATTTTTTTATACTTAACATCCGCGAAAATAGCTCTTTCATACTTGTTTTTTTGTATTTTCCGGTTTGATTGCCATTGGCTACTTCATGAAGATTTTCAATAGCAATAAAAGCTGCGGGATCCTCTCTATAAATAAGCTCTTTCAGATCAGCAAGCTGAAGGCGTTCGGCGATTACATAAAGAATTTCTCGCTCATCTCCTGAAAAGCCGCCCCGTCCATACATGATGGTTAGCCCTAAGCCTAGTTCATGTACGATAGCATTGGCAATAATTTCTGATTTGGAAGAAATAATAATGACCGATTTAGTTTCATCTAAACCTACAATGACAGTATCCATAATTTTGCTAACTACCATGTAGGTAATTAAAGAGAGAAGAGGAGGATGCCAATCTTTAAAGGCAATTCCAGCAGCACTAAATACAAAAATATTAATAACCAAGACCACCTGTCCAACGGTAAAGCCAGTGAGACGATTACTAATAATTCCTAAAATTTCTGTACCATCAAGACAGCCACCGTAGCGAATGATTAAGCCTATGCCTATTCCCAAAAGCGCCCCCCCAATCACTACTACCTCAAGCGTTTCTCCTTTAAATTCTGCCCATGGCATATAATGCTCAATAAAAAAAATAAAGCCGGTAAAGAAAAGAAGAGCAAAAAACATATGAAGGACAAAAACTTTGCCTATGTATCTGTAAGCCAGAAAAACAAAGGGCAAGTTTAAAGCAAAAGTAAAATATCCTAAATATTGAGTGCCAAAAATATTAGCGCATACCATGGCTATTCCTACAATTCCTCCATCGATTAAACGGTTGGGAATCAGAAAAACTTGAATCGCAAAAGCAGCTAAAAAAGCACCTGCAATCAAAAAGATATAAATAATAAGCTCTGAACCGATGGATTTAGCGCTAGCTGAGGTAGGATGGTGCATAATCTAAAAATAGTTAAGGGTTTGTCAAAGAAAACATTATAAATAAAATCTAACTAAATGTAAAGAAAAAGATGAGGCTATTTTGAAGATTATTGACTACCCTTAAGGATTTTTTTAGGCTCTTTGCTTAGTTCATTAAAAAGGATAAATTTTTTATAACGAGTTGGTTATTAGCGCAGAGCACTAATTTTCCTAAGAAATTACGAAAATGCTTGAGATTAAATAACCCTAAAATGTATATTGAATGCTTCCTTTTGAGGGCGTATAGCTCAGTTGGTAGAGCTCCTGTCTTACACACAGGTGGTCATAGGTTCGAGTCCTGTTGCGCCCAACTATGCATACGCGGGAGTAGTTCAATTGGTTAGAGCACCGGCTTGTCACGCCGGAAGTTGCGGGTTCGAGTCCCGTCTCCCGCGTTTCTTTTAATCCTTTCACTTATTTTTCTTAAAAAAGTTAATTTACCTTAAATCTTAGTATCACTAACCATCCCCCTTTATTAATTGAGTGATTTTCCTCAAAGCTTTTCCAAGCTGGCGAGAAGGAGAGCTCTAAAAAGTTATGAATGCAATTTTGAGATACTTTTTATGCAGCTTTATACAAACCCCTCGAACTAAGTAGAGAGACATGTTTCAGAGGGTTGGTTATGCAGGCTAAGTTTTTTCAAAGATTATCATTATTATTACTGCCTATTCAGTAAGCCTTTAAAAATAAAGAAGACAAGATGCGAGCCCAAGATTTTTTACCGGACATTATAAAGTCTTAAAAATTGAGAGTAAAAGCAAGAGCTGCTGGAATTGATAGCCAAGTAGGAAAGTTTTTACTAGAGTTGATATAATTCATTAAATAAAAAAGCTTTATTTTTAACTTCTCTTATTGTTTTTCTTAAGGTCTAGCTTGTAAATTTAGATGATTTTCAAAATGGCTTTTTGCATCATTAAGATGAGCTAAATCTGTTAATTCTCCTACATGCACAGGTACTGCCGCAATATATCCACGGGCAAGCCAAGAAATATCGCTATCCTCATGTTCTTCGAATTGCTGCAGTTTAGCACCTAACCAATAATAAGAATGTCCTTCCGCAGGATGATTACGCTCTAACGGATCTTCAGCCCAAAATTCTTTCCCTTGGCGAGTCAGCTTGAAGCCTTTAATCTCATGTTGATAAGTGGGAAAGTTAACATTTAGCAAGCTACCCGAGGGTAGTGGATGCTTTACCACATACTCCACTAAAAGAGGTACATAGTGTTCTACCTTTTGATAGTCAGTATTGAAGTAATCTACGCAAGAAAAGGCAATGCCAGGCACACCTTGAATAATACCTTCAATAGTACCTCCTACGGTGCCACTATACATTAAGTTGCGGCCAGCGTTGGATCCACGATTAATCCCCGAGACAATTAAATCTGGTTTCTTATCAAGAATTACTTTAAGTCCCATCTTTATGCAATCAGCAGGAGTGCCTGTAAGACTCCAGGCTTGGGTTTGGCCCTCCCATTCAACCTGATGCAAACGAAGAGGGTTACGAACGGTAATGCTAACACCGACTGCTGATTGTTCGGTTGCAGGCGCCACGATCGTTATATCTGCAAAATCTTTTAAAGCATTCCAAAGATGTCGAATACCAGGGGCATAAATGCCATCATCATTGGTTATAAGTAAATGAGGCCGTTTAGACATGTTAAAACCATCTCAGTTGAACAGCAAATATAAATGTTTTTTAATGATAAGTCAATCATAATAATCATATTAACTTCTTTAAGAATTATCGCCTGACAAAAATAAAACTATGCGGTAAAGTGCGTTTTTACCGGATATTGATATAATTTTATGGCACCCAAGAAACCTAATCCTTCGACTGCTCGAGATTCCTTTATAAAAGAGCCTACAAAAAAACGTTTGACCATTTTGGCTCGCTTTGTAGATAGAATACGTTCAACTTTTCAAAGATTTCAAAGTAAACCCCCACAGGAGCATCCTCTGGTGGGGAGAATACAGGATCTGCAATCTAAAGCTAGCGCGGTGCTAATTCAATTACAAGCTATTAAGAATGAACTTTATAAAGAAATTGATGCAGAAGCTTTTGTTTACATTGAAGAGGTGATAGATCCGCTGATTAAGGAGGTTTCTCGTCTACATAAATCTATAGAGCAGCCACGCTCGGTTTTGCATCAAGCAAAAACTTATCAGCGTTATAACCAATGGGTAGAAAAAGCTAAGTTATGGATTCAAATTTGTTCGAAGACTACCGATAAAGAAGCTCTTTTTAAGGCTGTTATCCGCTATACGATCGATGAATTTCTTGAAGTGATAGACAGAGATGTACAAGTCATCACTGATTATCAAGAGCATATGCTAGAGGCTCTTTCGATAGATGAAGAGGAAAAGATAAATTTAGCCCAACGTCTTGATGTTCGTTTGCAATCTTATCTTCATGCTCTTAACGCCCTAAAGATAAAACCAGAAAATCTTCCCTTAAAAGAGATTGCTGTATGGAAAGCTCAAGTTGACAAGCGCCGCGAAAAATATTTCGATGCAGCTCTTCATGCAATTGATAAAATTGTGAACCAGTCATTACCTGACTTACATGGTGATGAAGAAAATGAAGAGTTGAAAGATGTGCTTATCCAGATTGCCTACTTAGAGAAACATATTCCTCCTTGGTATGATGAAATTAACCTAGCCGAAACGCTAGCTTTTAATCAGAAAGCTGCTTTTAAATCTCAACTTGAATTATGGGAACAAAAAATCCATCGTTTAAATTTAGATCTACGTTTAACCCCTGAGCTAATTGAGCGCCTTAAAACTCTCAATGAAATCATTCATTATGCTCAGCATAAGCTGATGCCTTAAAAAGAAATACTCGTTCAGCTAATCAATCTTTTTATCTTTAAGCTTCTAAGAGTTGTTGGCTGGTAAAATTTTAAAAAATATAGTCGCCAGCAATTTCTCGCTTGCTTTGCCCATCTAATACATGAAATATGCGTAGCTTATTAAGGGTAAGGGGGGATAGTTGCCCTGAAGGGATGTAAACTATCTTTTTGCCATAGCGGCTTGCAAAGCTTTTTAATAGGGAGCGGGGTGGCTGATTGGCAACATAGACCACTAGCGATTGGACAGCATAGTCAATAGCCGCCATAAGAAGCACTTCAGCTTTAGAAGTACAATTTTGATAATCAGCGTCGGACCATATATCAAACATTCTACGGGGAGGATATGACATCATAAAACCCCCATACTGGCAACGCGAGATGCCAGGTCCGACCACATTGGCATGGAGATCAGTAGCATAAAAAGCCATATCGGATTCCTGACTATGTTCTCCTAGCCAAGTCGTGCGCCAGGGAAATTTTTCTAAGTAAAGTTCATTTTCTTTAGGGGAATCTTCATCAAATATTACTACTATTGACCCTACTCCGCCTGGAGGCTTCCCTGAAACTTTGACATACAGCTTCTTTTCATGCCAATGGCGAATCGTTTCTCTAGTATCGATCCCATCTTCTAGGCTTGAAGAAAAAGGAATGATGCGAGCAGCTTCTTCGCGCATCAGCTGAGTGCCCTTCTTCTTTAAGAAATCCCCAAATTTTTCAATCACTAGGTCTTCTGGAGGATACGAACAAATACTAAACATGGGAGGGGGTCTAAAATGAAGCTGTGCGCGATTTTTGCGTTGCTTATGAAAGGTTAAATCTTTCCTGCTTTTTTCTTTCCTATGAAAACGAATGCTTTTACTAGCTCCCCAGATATCTTCAATAGATAAATCAATTTCAGGAAGCTGATCTACGTTACGTCTATAGGGATACTCTGTTGCCAAAGCCCATACTTCATAGGCATAATTGTGATCTACACATCCTTTGGCAGCGCTGATTAGCTGATATAAATCGGGTAAAAGTTGCTGATGGAGTAAGGCATAGTTGCGAGAAAATTTCATGATATTGCGCAAATTATAGCCTGGAAAACTGTTTCCTGTATTCTTAGTATAATTTATAGCGGCACCTTTAAAAAGATTATAAATGAGCTTTTGACGGTCAGGGGGAAAAGAAGAAAAAGCAAGCTCTTCTCTATTTTTTAAAGGAAAAGCATACCTGGCTTGTTCATAATTTTTAGTGATCCATCCATATTCTGCCATAACTTCTTGGGTAGATAATTCCGACAGGGTAAGTAGCTCAATATGCTCTCTTGGTGCATGCTTTAGGGGAGCAAAAGAAACTCTATCCATCAATGAAAGGATATTTTCTATGTGCGACATGCCTGCTATAAAAAGTATTCTTTCATAGCTAAAAGAGAGTTCTTTTAGGCGTCTTGCCATGAACAACTCCCGCTGTTGATCAACAGTACTTTTGATTGATTTTTCTAAGAAGAAATCCTTATATGCTTTGTAATAATTTTCTAACCCTATTTTGTGTATGGCATAAGTATCAGGCATATATTCTATATTATCAGGATAATCATCGACATCAAGGTCGATACAATAGGCAGGAATTTGAGCCTCCAGGGCACTGCGCAAACCTTCAAAAGCAGGATCGCAAGGTTCACACATATAATAGATAGGCGCATGATCTTTATTGTAGCACATCACTACACTAATATCGGGTAGACGAGAGGCGGCATGCAATAATTGTAGCTGCATAGTTTCTGCAAGTTCCACTGCAACGCAATCAGGTTGAATAACCTCAAACGCTATACGTACCTGAGCTGCCATTTCCATCTTATAATGAAGAATGGGGACTGCAAAGACAGCTCCTTTCTGAATATAAAAGGCTTGTAGATTGTTCATAAATTTTACATGAGGTGAGTAAGTGCTTCATCGCCAAGCGTCATAAGAACAGCTTGACGTAGCAAATTATCAATATTGATTTTACTGTTTTCTAAAGTTTTTAGCCTTTTCGCAGCATAACGGGCAATATTGATGCCATCCCTAATAGTATAATTTTCAGCGTTAGTATGGGCTTTTTGTAAAAAATTAATAACATAATCAACAATATACTCATCAATAAAAGGTAGATTTTCTTTAAGAATGCGTTTTTCTTCCTCAGCTTCGGGAAAATCTAGATAGATCTGAGGTTGTAAACGGCTGTGAATATATTCCGGAATTTCAAAAGTCGAAGCATCATCGTTCATCGTAATACAGATGCGGAAGCCAGGGTCTGCCGTTACTTTAAGGCCAGCTACAATGGATTCAATATAGCGTCTTGTGTCGAGAAGGGGAGCAAGTGATGCCCATGACTTTTCACTCATGCGATTAGCTTCATCAAGAATACAGACACCCCCTCGTAGCATGGCGGTAACTAAAGCGGAAGCTACATAGCGGATTCCGCCTGCTTTATCTATCACAGGGCTAATAAGTAAATCTTCTGGACGTGTATCCATCGTGCATTGAAAAATATAAACCTCCTTATCTAGCTTTTTTGCTGCCGCATAGGCAAGGGTAGTTTTGCCGACTCCCGGCTTGCCAATTAAGCGAGGGTTTAAAGGGATATCTTTTTCATCAATTACCAACCAAGCTGCTAGAAGTTGATCCAATACATCAGTTTGACCTATCCATTGAAAGCTGAATTGGTCAGGAAATCCTAAAGCAATTTCGACTCCTTGAATAGTGATATGATTTTCGTGCTCATTGGACCTGGAATAAGCCATATGGATCTCCTTTTTGATAAAAAGTGTATGAATATGCAGAACAAATGTAAACAGTAAAAATAAAAGTGATTAGCTTTTTGAAAGAACTAAAAAAATCAAAATAAATTTTTAAAGAAAATTTTAAAAATTGATAAAAAACGATGGCTTTTCTATAGATGAAGTTAATCTTATGTTTCTAACTAGCTGAACATTTTATAAAAAACACTCTAAAAGTTTTTATCGATCTTTCGAAACTATGCACTAGGGCTTAGCAGCTTTATGCGAGCCGTATAAAAGAGATGCTCGGGCAATATTTTCGCTAGCATAAGGGTAAAGAATCTCCATTTCTTTAACTAGTTCCTTTACCTTCTTGCGCATGGAATTTTGTCCTACAGGACATCGGCACATAATTCTGATGAATCCATACTGTTCTGCAAAAGCACGAATCTCTTCTTCTGAAATGTAAATAAGAGGGCGTATAATCGTTATCCCATATTTTTGCATATAAATTTTGGGTAAATTTCCTGCAAATTCACCTTTATGCAACAAATTCATTAAAAAGGTCTGAATGTTATCATCCCGATGATGACCAAAAGCAATGGTAGTGGCTCCTACACTTTTGGCAGCTTCAAAAAGAAGAGATCTCCTTTCGCGAGAACAGCTGTAGCACTCAAGGGTTTCGAGTTTTTGCTTAGATTCTTTAACAATAAAATGGACGCCTAGCTGATCGCAAATAGCTTTTAAATAGGTGACATTTACGCCTGCACCGCAAGAAAATTCACCATTAACAAGGATGGCATATATATCTAATTCAGGAAAGCCCCTACCTGCTATAGCTTTTAATAAAAATAATAGCGTTAAGCTGTCTTTTCCCCCCGATAGGGCTACCGCTATCTTATTATCGCTTTCTAGCATTTGATAGTCATAAAGAGCTCGGCGAAAAGTGCTTTCTAATTTTTTACCTAAGCGGGACCAGGGCGGTTGAGCTATAGGTATAGAGATAGTCATAAAAAATTAACTTTTATTTAAAAATAATTACCAAATACTTTATAGTACCCTTAGAGGCGGAGTCAAGGCATTTCTAAAATTTACTCTAAATCTTACCAATAAGTCTAAAGGATATGGATATGACAGAAAAAGTGAGCCGTAATGATCCCTGCCCCTGCGGATCAGGAAAGAAATATAAAAATTGTTGCTGGGGAAAAAAGTATACTAAAAAGAAACTTACCGCGAAATGGTTAAATCAGCCTGCTATGCCTAATCTTATGGAACGCACTTTCGGAGATTCTATTGCTAAAACTTTTAAGCAGCAGCCGCCCCTACTCCATGTAGAAAAGGAAGTCTCTTCTGCAGAAGCCCCTTCTTTAGAGAAGACGGAATGATCTATCAAGAGCTTTTTATAGCGTAAGTTTAAGGCTTTCCTTAAGCTTGCCTATAGCCTGCTTAGAATTGTTAAGTCAAACGATTTGTGAAAAAAATACACTAACTTGTTGAGCGCAAAAAAATTAGAATATCCCATTGTTTTTTTATAAAATGACTTGCTGCTAATCATGCATTTTTGCTATAAGTTACGCATAATTAAACGCTATCTTTTAAGCGAGTATTCTGTAAGCTGACATAGCTCAATTGGTAGAGCACCCGACTTGTAATCGGACGGTTGTGGGTTCAATTCCTACTGTCAGCATCCCTCTGGGGGTGTCGCCTAGTGGCAATGGCAAGAGACTGTAAATCTCTCGACTTCGGTCTGCGTTGGTTCGAGTCCAACCGCCCCCATTCTTTTGGACGTTTCTTACCGTCCACTAGTTTTGTAAATACTTCACACGCCTTTATAGACAGGTTTTCCTATCCAATTTTACGTTCTGGAACACAAAATCTAACCGTTGGCCTTTTTCATTGACTTCAGCGCTCTTGAGAATCTCCTTAGCACAAGCGGTTAAATTCATCACCCTGTTGGCGGTTATATAAAAGTTTTAATCTGCTTGCTCATGGCTAGCCATCTTCTCAATTTATTTTCTTCAAATCTTGATTGGAATTCTTTGCAATCAATTGCAGAATAAGCTCTATTCAAAGAATCTTCTCAAGATTTGTATTCAAACTTGCTGCCATCACTCCAAGAATCATAAGAGCAGCGAAGATTAGGCTTTCCAGAAGAAAAAAAAGCTAAATTGAGCTACATACCATTCATCGGATTAATTTTTTTTTAGTGTCTCGAGAAAAGCGATAGATATTTCCGTCGCAAATCAGGGGATCTTGGAAAGGAATATTATTTTCACTCATATGTCGAAGGCAATTTGATTCGTACTTATTTTTTACCTCTTTAAATTATGCGATTGAGTGATCTCCGAACATCTCTTCAGCTTTATTGCAAAT
Source organism: Neochlamydia sp. AcF95 (assembly GCF_018342455.1). Taxonomy (NCBI): domain Bacteria; kingdom Pseudomonadati; phylum Chlamydiota; class Chlamydiia; order Parachlamydiales; family Parachlamydiaceae; genus Neochlamydia; species Neochlamydia sp. AcF95. The sequence continues at coordinate 27,769 of NZ_JAEMUC010000041.1, forward strand.
GGCCTGCTCAATTGCCTTGCTTAAACAAGGCTCAGTTGGATGGGAAAGCGTGAGATTTTGTTCGCCAACTTTCCGAGTAGGATAAGTGATTCTATAGTCAGTTTCATCGCGCCTTTTGAGGACACCAATAGAGCTGATGTAGAACTGATGATCAATCTCTATGCATGCAAATGCGATCAAGCCGTTTGGGGGCTTGATTGGGAGAAGCTCCGCTTTGGTGATGCTCATAAGGCTCCGGATGGATTACGTTTATCTATTTGGAGAAGCAAATCAAAAAAAGCTCCAAGGCGGCAAGATTTAGTCACTGCTAAAGGTTTAACGGTAGCCTTCTTTTTTGATGGCTTGTGAGCTTTGAATTTGTTTTGTTTCATGTCTCCATTTTAAAAAATTTAGAAAAGAGGTACCGAAACCGGACAACGTCAGAATTCTTGAAAAGAACTCCGCGTGAAGGGATAGAAAAAGCCTAGCTGTTTGTCGGAAAAGTGTCGCAAAAACTGGAGAAATTAAATCCGATTAACAGAGTAGTTAAGGTATTTGTAGTGGTTAAAAGAGGAAAGAAGTTGTTTTTTTGAATTTTTGACAAAGGAAAGGTGCTATATTATTCGTCTGGCGTCAATTGGATAGTCAATTGCACCCAGTTTAGCTATAGAATCAAAAAACTTACCTTTAGAGAAGAATACTTTTTTTAATTCATTTTTGATCCCTAGCTCCCCAAGAGAATGTGAAAGAGCAGGAAAGTCGATGCAGGTATAGTCCGTATTCAGCATTAATTTTAAAAGCTCATAAAGGCGGGAGGAACGTGAAAATCTCTTCATAAAGAAGGGCTCCCTATCGTTGCTTTTACTTCCCATATGAGCAATGATCCAAAACTGGTCTTCTTTATCTAAGTAAAGTTCTAGAGCTGCTAGACATATTTTCCTATTAGGAATCAAGGTATCCACGCTCGAGAAAAAGACATCTCTAGCCTTACAAACGCTTAACCAGAAGTTCAACTACATCTTTCATACTTCTTTGATCCTAAAATTCAGACTATCAAGTCCGTGTATATCTAAAATAAAAATGGTTTCTAAGGCATCAATCTCTGGAGTTTTCATAAATCCCCTAATACTTAAGGATTTTATACAAGAAAAACCTCATAAGCCATCAGGGAATCGAAAATAAAAAATCTAGAAATTATTTTATATACCAAGCAATATTAATATCTCTTAGATCTCTTATAATTTTTTGTAGGAAAGGCCTTAAGAAGGCCTTTCTTACAAATAAAAGCTTAAAGGCCATCCGAGAGAAGTTTTTCATATCTTCTTATTAACTTCCCTTATGCCATTTGGTACTTTAGACTCTTAGCAAAGCTTGGGGCAGAGGGGCTTAAGACAGGCAAAGTAAGTGATCTAAAAAAATGTGCTTTAAATAGCAGAATTTAAAGCTTTTTTCATTATCATTTATCCTTTTCTGTCGATTAGCTTTTTACTTCATTTTCTGCCCGAGCTTGAAGATTGTAGAAGAATCGCATAAAGAAGGGTGTAAACACTGTAGTAATAGCAATTACAATGATCATCGAAGCGTATAAATCGTTATCAAAAACTTTGCTATCTTTCCCCACCTCTGCAAAAATTAGTCCTACTTCTCCTCGAGGCACCATCGCAATACCCACCGCCCATTTGATCCATTTATTTTCTTTAAAAAGAAGAAAGCCTGAGGATAGCTTACCCACTATGGCGGCGATAAGTATAGAAATAGAGAGTAGCCAAATGAAAGTTGATCCCCAATTGATTTCGCTAAGGTTTAAAGATAAACCTATCGTGACAAAAAATAGAGGAGTAAATAGATGCACGATTGGCTTCATTTGGGTTTCCACTTTATGAGAAAATTCTTCATTAAAAGGAGAATAAGTTCCCCAAGGTAGAATAAATTGCCGAGAAAGAGCAAGACCTGCTGCAAATCCTCCTAAAAGTGCAGGAGCCCCCATTTGATGAGCTAGCCAAGCAAACAATAATATGAGAGAAACGATAGTAGTGGGAAGAAGTCCAGGAATTTCACTTTTCTTTTCATAATGTTTGATGACATTAGAAATAAATTTAGCAGCTATAGGTGCCAATATAAGAAATAAACAGATGAATACGAGTACCTTGCCAATATTTATAAAGCTGATCCCTCCTCCTTGAGAAAATTCATAAAGAACAGATAACAAAATGATTCCGATGATATCGTCGATGACAGCTGCGCCAAGCACAATTTGAGCTTCATCGCTGGTCTGTCTTTTAAGATCAGTAAGTACTCGAATTGTTATTCCAATGCTAGTTGCTGTCAATGTGCTTGCAATAAATAAAGATACGAGCAGGCTTAAGTCAAATAGCTGGTAGCTGACAAGAAAGCCGAGCGTAAAAGGAATGACAACGCCTCCTACTGCCACTATAAAAGGCTTACTACCTGTTTTTGCTAACCTTCCCATATCCGTTTCCAGTCCTACTTCAAAAAGAAGGAGAATGATTCCAATTTCTGCCAATAACTTAATCATCTCGTTAGGCTCTATTAAGTTAAAGAGGCTAGGACCAATGAGGACGCCGGCAAAAAGTTCACCGATAACAGAGGGAATATTAAACCTAGCGAAAAATTCTCCTAATACTCTAGCCATAAATAAAATAATGACAAGCTGGAGAAAAAAGTTGTGAATTTGCATGATAATGTTTCCTTAAGGCTTGTAGATTAAGTTTTTCAGCTTTTCGTTTAAAGGGTCAGCTTCTGAAATAGAAGTGGACTTTTTAAGTAATGCCCTAATATTGCAACCTAGTATTTGAGAGAGTACAATAAAAATGATACTTATGCTAAATAAGTGCTTGGTTTATGTCAAACGCTTGGCTTACTCCTTTTACATTTTTTGCCTTTTTTATGTCATCCAAGTTCGTGGAAAAAGATAGTAATTATATTTTCTACTTGCTGCTTTAGCTTGATTGCAGCCGAGTAGAAAAGGCCTCAAAGCATGATTTCAGCAAAGACCCAACTATATAAATGTAATTTCTTTATAAGGCCCACCAGCTGGACTTTAACGAAAAGATGCTGGGTAAAAATTTACAATAAGAAAGAAAAGCTATTCGTTTGTTTTAAAGCTTTTGAAATTTACCCCATGTAAGCTTTTCTTTTCTTCGACCAATTCTTTTCTTAAAATAGCCTTTACCTACCTAATTCTAGGAATTAGGAATCAAGCTGCCACATTATAATAAAATGTAGGAGAAAATGCTCTCACGTCATCCTTTTGCATAAGCGCTTAGTTGCGGACCAGGCTTGTCAACAGTGCCAAAAGAAAAAGATGCCCCAAAATTTACCAGGAGCTATGAGAAGATAATGACGCGAGGGAGCAGAAGGGGCATCCAAGAAGTTTTCTTGCTGGCACCGCCCCCGATTGCTTTAAGCGAGGCCATGGAGGAAATCTTCATCTTATAAAGCCGACCTATCAGCGAGCAGGATCCCCTTAGCCTTTAACTATAAATAAAAAATGAAATCAATTAAATATTCAAAGTCTAAGAGGGACTAATAGAGGGAATGAGGCCTAGCATGAGAGAGGCCATAAAAGACAATTGACTAAGTTGCTTACACAGCAAGCTTGGAAAAATTGCGAACAACCTGCCGAGCAAATTTTTAGATTATTAACGAGACATATGCTTTTGACAGTTAATCAGTAGATGTGTTAAAAAGATATTAATTTATATCGTTCGTTTAATCCTATAACTGATCTTAAGGAGGTATAAAATGTCTTTTAATCTATTCCCTTCCATTTTCAATCGTGACCCCTTATTCCGTTTTCCAAAAAATCTTACGCGAGAGCTTGAGCAATTTTATGGTGAGGAAAGAGATCAAGACCTTACCATTTATGAGGACAAAAATAACAACATTGTCGTAGAAGCCGCTATGCCTGGCTTAAATCCGGAAGACATTGAAATTAATTTGAATAAAGGTGTTCTGTGGATCAAAGGCGAAAAAAAAGAAGAAGAAAGTGATAGGGATAAAAAATTTTATAGAAGGTCGATGCGTTCGTTTTCTTATAGCGTAGCCCTTCCCGAACAAGTTAATGATCGTGAAGAACCTCAAGCTTCTTACAGAAATGGTGTTTTGCAGGTTAGCTTTCAAAAAGCGAAATCTTCGGAAGCTAAGCGAATCTCTATTAAAAGCGAAAAATAAATAATAATGAGGGGGAAGGTAAAAAACATATTACCTTCTACCCACCAAAATCTAAAATAAAGCTAATGGAGCAGGCTGAGTAATTTTAAGCATACTCAGCTTCTCCTAGAATGATTTCATTTCTCCAATTGGCTTTTTTCTTCATGGAAAAGGCATTTTAAATCCCTTTTCTGCAAAAAAGATGGCGCGATAGGAAGAAAAATCGGTGGATTGGCTATCAGATTCAGCTAACATCTACTTTTATCTCAAGTAAGATAAAAATCTTTATACCTGATTCTTATTCTTTACTGGTTTTCATCCACTTCAAGCCTAAAATGGCAGACGACCATTAATTAAAGCTCACCTGCTCTGAATATACTTATAAAGCTCGTCTGCTGCCGCTTTATCCGGAAATGACTGTTTAGCTGTAGGGGGTGGGGGTGACCCATAAAACCCACCATAAAAGCCAGGAGGATTAGAAGAGGGAGCATTGCTGGGATTAGCAGAAGGGTCTGCCGTGTTATTATAATTTTGATCTGCAGATGGAGGTATATAAGCTTGCGATTTCTTAGAAGTGGGTGGAGGATATTGCGAAGGAGTAGGCTTGCCTTGATCACTAGGATCAGCCTGAAGAGGTAATAAAATTCCCCATAAAATGAAAAGATAAAAACCCCAGCAACGATTAAAGCTTATATTCATAAGACCTCTTTAAAAAAATTATGAGTGTTAACCTCAAAATAACTTAAAATTTATTTTATCTACACATAAATATCATTAGCAGCTTTTTAGGCTATTTAAATTTTTTATGCAAATTCTTAAGCCTGCATACAATAGAAAGAATAGGAGAGGCTCGCGAATAGGATGCTTTTTCATCCAAAAATCCTTTTTTTATTGGCTTGCTGGAAAATAAAAATTATTCTTTTTATTTATCTTCCTTAAGTTGCCTTTAAGAAAACTTACCCAACAAGCTCTTCTTTAATTTTTATCCTTTAAGTTAACTTTGAAAAGTAAGCTGCAAGAAGTTTTTTTATTCGTTTTTTTTGTTGCATGTCAGATTGATTGGAAATTTAATTATTTTTATCAAGCCCTTATAGATAAACGAGAGCAAACTTGTAACTTTTTATATGAAGATTATAGCAACTAAAAGGCTTTTTATTTGGGGATCTTAAGGTGGGTAAGGCCGAGAAATAAATTGTGAAGATAATCATTCATAGGCTATGAATGAAAGCCTAGCAAAGAGTAGAAAAAGGTTTTTTTATGAAAGTCTTACCTTTAACTTGTCTTAATCATTTAATTAAAGATAAAAAAAACCAAGAATTGCAGGAGAGTTTAAAATCTCTTTCAGGGTTTGAAATAGCCGATCTGATAGAAAAAAAAACTATCTCCGATCGGTTATTTGTTTTTACTTTGCTATCTCCTCAACAAGCAGCTGAAACGTTTGATTACCTTTCCGATAAGCATAAAAAGCAAATTTTGCGCTCCTTATCTTCCACACAAATTGCGAGCATGCTAACAGCTATGCGATCTGACGATCGTACCGCTCTTTTAGAGGAACTACCTCAGCAGGTAGTGGAAGATTATTTAAAACTTTTGCCCGCCGAGCAACGCCTTGAAACTTTAACCTTGTTAGGCTATCCAGAAGATAGCGTAGGACGGCTGATCACTACGGATTATATAGCAGTCAAGATGAATTGGAGTATAGAGCAGGTTTTTGATTATATTCGCGAGTATGGAAGAGATAGTGAAACGATTGATGTTATCTATGTGGTGGATGATGCAGGCATCTTGATTGACGATTTAAGGCTTAAAGAGATACTTTTCCACCCTAAAGAGTATAAAATTGCTCAAATCACGGATCAAAAGTTTTTAGCTTTATCCGTTCATGAGGCCGCTGAAGAGGCCATTAATATATTTAAAGAATATAATCGCGTGGCTTTACCCGTTGTAAATGATGAAGGAGCTTTACTAGGCATTGTCACCATTGATGATATTTTGCGATTAGCTTCTGAAGAGAATACTAACGAAGTCCATAAAATTGGAGGAAGCGATGCTCTCGATGAGCCTTACCTGGAGACGCCTTTTTTTGAATTGATAAAAAAAAGAGCGCGCTGGTTGGTCATATTATTTGTAGGCGAAATGTTTACAGCTACAGCCATGAGTTTCTTCGAAAATCAAATTTCAAGAGCCGTCGTTTTAGCTTTATTTCTTCCTTTGATAATTTCCAGCGGGGGAAATGCTGGCTCGCAATCTTCTACCCTTATTATTCGCGCAATGGCTTTAGGTGAAGTAAAGCTTAAAGATTGGTGGAATATTATGCGGGGAGAATTTCTTTTAGGCGCCTCCCTAGGCTTAGTATTAGGAGTGGTAGGCTTTATTCGGGTTTCGCTATGGGGAACTTTAGGGCATGTATATGGTGAACATTGGTTTTTAATGGCTGTGACTATCTTTTTTTCTTTAATAGGCGTTGTTTTGTGGGGATCCCTTTCAGGAGCTATGTTGCCTTTTGTTTTACGCCGTCTAGGATTTGATCCCGCTACCTCTTCAGCTCCCTTAGTGGCTACCATTGTAGATGTAGTAGGAATTATCATCTATTTTACCTTGGCGATGGTAATACTTAAAGGCTCATTATTATGAATAATTTTAAAGAGAATGAGTTTAAGCCTCTTTTAGAGCGTTTTTTCTGATTTTCTAATCTGTTAATTTGTTTTTTGAAAAAGCATTTGTTTAACCAAGGAAGCAACATTTACTGTAGACAAAAATTACTTTAAGATAGATTGTATATCTCATACAGCCTAATTGATAAACTTAAAAATTAAGAGAAAATATTTTAAAGGTTAAAGCACGGGAAAAAACCTTAATTAAATAAGGACTTTAATAACAAAAGAGCTGTGCCGACACAACTATACTTTTATAAATTTAAAAGAATAAGTGAGTAAAGTGCTAAAAGCTGAAGTAATATAGCTTGAGGCTTTACTCTAAAGAGTTTTTGTTAGTTTATTTTTTTATTGAAGCGTTCCCTATCCTGCCATTTCCTGATACTAAAGTTAGGGCTAAAAATGGCGTTCGATAGGTAACAGTGTGCCCTGTTGTTAATTTGATCTTGCGAGGAAAATTTTTATTCTACTGGGTGTGTTTTTAGATAATGCCACCACGTTAGATTGAAATTAAGATTTGTATATAAGTTTCTATTCATAAATTTATGGTTAACTTTTAGGAGGTCTCTATGAAAAAGATTTTTTTAATGATGCTGTTATCTTTAGCTTTTATTTCTTGTGGTGGCAAAGATAAATCTGTCCCTTCTTCCTCCAAAGGGGAGCAGTCAGATTATTTAAGAGAAAAAGCTGATCGCCATGCAGTAGAAAAAACTCCATTAGATCAATCGGAAAGTGAAGCAGATCGTACCATTACCCAAAAAATTCGTCAGGCTATAGTGAAAGATGATTCTTTGTCTATGAATGCAAAGAATATTAGAATTATCACAATTGATGGAGTGGTAACTTTACGAGGCCCTATTGCCACTTTAGAAGAAAGGGAAATTATTATTGGAAAAACCAAAGAGATTCCTGGAATAAAAAAAATAGAAAATCAACTAGAAATAACCGGAAAAAAATATTAATTTATGGAGGCTGTTATGAAAAAAGTAGTTTTTGGCTTAGCTAGCAATGAAGCTCAGGCTCAACAAATTGTATCACAACTTTTATCTGCCGGATTTCATAATAAGGATATTTCTATCCTTTCTCCTGATCAAAATCAGCCGACAGCTACATCCAATAGGTATGGTGAAGGTAGGGAGGGAGACTTGGCAAGAACGGCTGATAAAGATATCCCTTCTAGCAGCACGGGTTCCAAAGCTTCTGAAATGGGAGCAGTAGGAGCTGCGGCAGGTGGTGTGCTTGGTGGTTCTTTAGGATTGCTGGCTGGAATTGGCACTCTAGCTATCCCGGGGCTAGGCGCTCTTATTGCTGCTGGCCCGATTATGGCTGCTTTAAGTGGTTCGGCTGTAGGAGGAGGCTTAGGCCTTTTGGTAGGAGCTATTGTGGGTGCAGGAATTCCAGAAAATGAAGCAAAAAGATATGAAGCTGGCTTAAAAGCTGGTGATATTTTAATTAGTGCTCAGGCTGATACCCGCGAGGAATTGAATCGTGCTTACGAGATCATGAAAAATGAAGGAGCTAAAGATATCTCTACCACAAACGAGACATCGGAAAGCAAACTTTAAAAATCGATCTTCAGGGGTGCTTTAAGGCACCCCTGAGTAGTTTTTTTCTTAAAAATTAGGATAATAAAGTAAAAGTTACTAAAGACCTTATTAAAAGGCAGATTATTGTACCTCTATTCTCTTTTCTACCGTTCTCTTCATGGATACTCTACCTCTAAATACTGATCATTTCTTAGGTTGTTTTCTTGTAATTATTGGCAGGCAAGTAACTAGGCTCTTCTTAAGCTCTTACGGCCGCATATAAGATTTTAGAGAGGGTTTTTTCCGCCCTAAAAATGAATGGTTTGAAAAGAGATCTCTATTAAAAAGCTTTCCTTAAACTTTAAAAAATTCTAGTATCATCAGATATTTTTACAAAATCTATCGATTTTTAATAGCCCTTCTAAAGCAATTTCTTTAGATAATAGGAATAGGATAATGGTAATGAATGAAGTCGCCTTATATCTTCCATCCATAGCAGATGGAGAGGATAAAACTTCCCCTTTTAAAAATCGCCTTAGAAAGAATTACCGTCATATTCGCAAATGGGCAAAACGCACGACTACGGATTGCTTTCGCATTTATGATCGTGAAATAAGACATTATCCTTTAGCGATCGATTTTTATGCAGGAAGGTTTTGTGTACATTATTTTTCTCGCACGAGAGAAGCTCCTGAACCTTCGGCTGAATTAAAGGAAGAAATTGAGCAAACCTTAAGCTCTCTTTTTGGTGTGACCCCTGATTTGATCTATTGGCGCACACGCGTGCGGCGACAAAAATTGGAGCAATATGAAAAGAAGGGGAGCACTAAAGAGTATTTTATCGGGCATGAATATGGGGTGAAGTTTAAAATTAATCTTCGCGATTACCTGGATACAGGGCTTTTTCTAGATCATCGGGAGACTCGCCAAATAGTGGCGGCAGCCTGTCCAGGCAAAAGGGTTTTAAATCTCTTTGCCTATACTTGCGCTTTTAGTGTCCATGCGGCGATAGCTGGAGCAACTCTTACAAAAAGCGTGGATATGTCGAACACTTACACTGCCTGGGGAGCTGACAACTTCGAGCTTAACGCTCTTCCATTGAAAAAGAATCCTATTATTCGTGAAGATTGCTTAAAATTTCTAAGCCATGAAAGCCGTACCGGCAATAAATACGACGTTATTATTATCGATCCTCCCACTATCTCGCGCTCGAAAAAAATGCTGGAAATGTTTGATATCCAAATCGATTATGTGGACCTATTGTCTAAAGCTATTAAACTTCTTTGCAAAAAAGGAGTAATATTTTTCAGCACTAATTCGCGCCACTTTGTTTTTGATAAAAGCCTTTTTAGCACTTGTTCGATTATCGACATCTCTGCTAAAACTTTGCCTTTAGATTTTCATGATCCTAAAATTCATCGTTGCTGGAAAATTACTCCTTTCTCTCCGTAAGTAAACGCATATTTTTTGATCCATCTTTTTACTGTAATTTTCTCGACAAAAAGTAGTCCTATTTTTAATTTGCTAGGGGTAAAAAATATTTTTTGATTTTTGAAAACGTTTTTATTGAGGCAAAAAGAGCCCTTCTATTTACATTCTTTGCCAGATTTCATAAACATGTCCTTGCTTAGCAGAGAAAAAGTTAGGTCTGTCTATCTCTGGAAAAGCAAAATTTGCCTTTAGGATATCATGGTCGAGTTCGAATATACCTTTAAAAGCTTTTTCAGCAAAAGGCCCCGAATGAGGAATTAAATCTATCTGGTAGGGTTGAAAATTAACATTAATGGATATTTTTCCCTTATCACTTTTAGGAAAGCCTCCTACATAGTTGGGAAAAGTTAAGTCACCCCAGGCTAATTTGAAATGTTCCACATCAGGGAAGCTATAGATAAAGTTCTCAAATATAGCAGAGGGTAACCAAAGACCATTAAGCTGGCAGCCTATCACTTTCCAATTTCCCTTCAATGCCTTGTCTATTTCAGACTTATTAATTTTATTTATGGTCATACAATTTCCTTCTCTTGTTGAATTGCTATTTTTACCCAGCTGTTAAGGGCTTCGTTCATTTTTTGCAGAATTTGAAGATTTTCTTTTATCCCATAGTTGGCTGCTAAATAAGTAGGATCTTTATAACCAATTTGAGTAAGGCCTTTATCGTCTTGCCATACAAGAATTTTTAGAGGCAGTTCTATCCCAATCGCAGGATTTTCTTGCATGAGTAAAGTGCCTGTTTTAGGGTCTCCAAAAATGAGCAGCTGTTCATAGGGTAACTTTAATCCTTTTTTTAAAGCTTCTCCTGCATGATCGATAGTTGCAAATAACGCAACATTTTTAACCTTAAAAAGGCTGATAAGCTTTTCGATTATTTTTAAAGGTGGTTCAGCACTAGAATAGGTGATAAAGGGATCGGAAGGGATGCTCATGATGAAAATCCTGGGTGCAGCCTAGATTGTAAAGTTAAGTTGAATATGACAAAATTAAATTTTAATTTAAAGTTTTTCTTAAGTGATGGGATAAAAGGAATTCATAAGTGTTAGAGCTCCTGCTTTTTACTCCTACTTATTTTATCTTACGTATAAGGCCTAGCTAGTGATAAAAGATGGGGAGGATAAGAAAAAAATAAAAAGATCATTTACGTCTTTAAAGAAGGCGGCCTTATATCATGAATAATGTTTTACTTTTTTTGAGCAGGTTCTTCGTACAATAGCTAGGAGGTAGCCATTTCTCCCTTTATTTTATATAAATACATTTGTGCTTTAGCTGGATTTGAAATAGGGTTAAGGGCATGGAGGTGAGAAAAGTAGGAGGTAGCGAAGCCTTTTTGAATTTATAGGTTTGTACAGGATATCAAAAAGTAATGAGTAAGCTTTTATCCGGATAAACTTCAGGTTGGGTAGGAAAGTAAGATTAGGGAAATAAGGAGATGGGGGAAAAACTTATTTTTGGATAACCAATAAAGCATTATCGAAATGATTTAGTTTGGAAGGAATGATGATTACTTCTATATATTTTAATTGATATTCTTTTCTCAGGTAAGGGATAAGCTTTATAAAAGCTACTCTTGAATGAGCGGTAAGATCTTCAATAATATATATTCCTCCTTCTTTAAGTTTGTGAATACTGTGTTGCAAAAAATTCAGGTTAGCGTCAAATTCATGCAAACCATCCTCGATCATAATATCAAATTGAAGGCCATGTAAATCCTCATTGCTAAACAAATTGTGAATCGAGCTCTTCTGACGTTGGTCACAAAGATAGGTTCTAATCGTTGGAGTCTGAAATAGAATTCTTTGATCTATATCGGCACCGAAAATGTGTGCTTGGGGAAAAAAAAGAGCCCATCCATGCAGCGAAGCTCCAGGGGTGCCTTCTTTTCCCATATTGTAGGGAATATCTGCATAGTTAGTCCCAATTCCTAGCTCAAAAAGATTAATGTTATTATGCCTCCACGGGCCGAATAATTTAGCATACAGAGTGGTGTAGTTGTGCCTTTTATCTCCTTTATCACTGCCATATGAAGTCATGATGGCACATAAGGTCGTCGAGGTTTTATATTCTTGATGGGATAAATATGCATTTACCCATTCTTCCACGGGAATTTTTGCTAATCTATTCATTAGCTCCAAGGGTGATTTTTTTATGTGTAAAACGCAATTCAGACTTTAAAAGATCTTAGAAATAATGTACCATAAAATTTTTGATTTTTTTAAGGGGTCTTAAGATGTCTGTTCTTATTTATCTGCATGTAAAATGCTCTACTTGCCAGAAAGCTTTACGCTTTTTAGATAAAGCTGATCTTTCTTATACAGCAGTGGATATCGTGCAATCTCCCCCTTCTTTAGAGGAATTAAATAAAATGCTCGCTTATTATAAGGGGGATATAAAGAAGCTTTTTAACTCTTCTGGTAGGCTTTATAAAGAACTCCAATTGAGTCAAAAATTACCTTATATGCCTCAAAATGAAGCTTTATCTTTATTGCATGCCCAAGGAATGCTTGTTAAGCGGCCTTTCTTATTAGGGGATGGCATAGGCTTAGTAGGCTTTCAGGAAGAGCATTGGAAGCATGTTTTTTTAAGGTAGCTTAAGCTTTTACCTTGTCTTCATGCATTTTAAGATAATTTATTAATTTTGCTCTTAACCTTATCCTTCTCTCATTCTTAAAAAATTTCTTAGTGAGTAGATCCATTTATACCAATAGGTTAAGAAAACCTTAAAAAAATCTTTCCTATATTTGCAAATATGGACTTTAGAGAGAATAAGACCTACCTCCTACCAAGTTATAGCTTCTTTCCCTCTATGAAAGAGGGATGTAGACTTGTATCTTGATAAAGTTATTTGATGTTTTTTTTAAATAGGCTCTAGTATATGAGCTATAAAAGCTATATCAAAATTTTTTGAGGGTCAACTATGCTTATTACGAAGCCAGGGGATGGTGTTATTGTGGGTACTTCCCATCGTTTAGAGTGGATGCTACCCTGGTGGTGGGCACATTTTCGTCAGCATAATGAGCATCCGGTATTATTTGTAGATTATGGGGATATGTCTTTACAAGCAAAAAACTGGTGCCAACAGCGTGGGGAGTTGATAAAGCTAGAGTTAACTGCTACATTTATGGCCAAAAAGGATCAGATAGACCCTATGCAAGCTTGCCTATGGGAAAAAATGCAGCCTCAAGTATGGGACCTGCGTTTTACCTGGTATAAAAAACCTTTTGCTTTGTTATTGTCACCTTTTAGAAGAAGCCTATGGCTAGATCTAGATTGCCAGGTGCGGGGATCTTTGCAGCCTCTATTTGAAGGGTGTGAAAATGAAGCAGGTTTTGCTGTAGTGGCTGAACATGCACTTTCTCAAGAGTTAAATCTACATAGAAAAATAATTACTCCTGGTCAAATCATGTACAACGCGGGAGTCCTAGCATTTGCTAAGCATTCTAAAATAATTAAAGATTGGGCAGCCCTTGCTGTAGAGCAAAACCATTTGTTTTGTTCCGATCAGCAATTGATGGCCCATATTTTAAATTCGCACCAGGGTTCCTTTACCACGCTTCCTGCAATTTATAACTGGACAGCGGATCAGAAATTTTCTTCTGATGTAGTAATTTTACATCGCTGGGGCGATGAGGGGAAAAGAAATATTGCCAAAATAATGGAGATCTTAACCAGAGAGATGAACTTTAACTTTTCTTTCTAATAATCGGAGGGGCACGCATCACCTCAAAACTTTTTCAAATATAGAAGGGTGAACTTTTTTAAGGGTAAAATATCTTCTTTGCTAAGCCTTTTAAACGATAAAAATAGTGGATTTTAGTTAAATTGAGGCTAGAATAGAAGTTTTTTATACTGTTTCTTCTTCATCTAGTTATTCTGCCCCGCTTACTCAATTTTTTACTCTTTAAAGAGGTCCTATATCTATCCTAAGCAAGCATAAGGATAAAGAAGAAGTTTAGGGTAAGCTTTTTAGCTATAAGAATTTTTCAGGTAAAAGCAAAATCATCCACCGCTCCAGGAAGCAGCAGCCAAAGGAAGCTTATTCTTTTTCTCCTGAAAGTTAGATTTTTTACTTAAACTCTATGACTCTTTTTTCCAAACATGAAGGTGTGAGGGATAATAATGACTAGCACCTATACATCTATCTAACTATTTAGATCTTTAAAATTTATGAAAGGAAGAAAAATTTTTGAGATAGCTTCTCAGCAGAATTAATAGACAGATGGGTATCACCAAGTTACCAAACCATACTAAAATACCGCTATTATAAGGAGCTTTATTATGGTCCAGATAGGAAGCCATGTGTATGCAAAAATTGCCCATCAAAAAAATAGCAGAGCTTAACACGGTGGCCACCCAAAATAAACCCCGGAAATAAAGGGATAGGATCCCTAAGACTCCAAAAGCTAGGTCAGCTACGCCTACTTCCAACTGAAAAGGACTGCCGGGTGGCCATCCAATTAAAGCTGCAATCTGGTCAGACTTGAAAATATGCCCACTAAAAGCAATAAGCTCCATTATTCCAATATTAAAAAAGAGGAGATAGGAAAGTATAATTTCCTGAAGCTCAGCATGTTTAATTAATCTCTGATGGATAAGGGTAAAGACTAGTGCCATTCCAAAAAGTATAAAACCGATCATTTAAGGTCCTTAAGCAAGTAAAAATCAAAAGCCATCTTTAATTTTAATTGATTGGCAAGATTTCTATTCTTTTTGCTCGTTGTAAAATTTTCCTTTCTATAGCTCCTTAAAGCCGTTCTTCTTTTCACGCTAAATTTCTTTCTCCTCGCTTTCTAAAAAAGAGGCTTTGCTAATCTAGGCATACCATATTTTTTTAGAATATCCAAGTAAAAGTAGAAAAAGTTGCTTTTCTTCTCTTTTTGTTTTATCTATAAAATAAAAAGAGGTGCGGGTACTAGAGGAAGCTCTATTCTCCTTACCCAAAAACATAAAATTTTTTTATCTAAATTAAGTTTTCATGTTAAATCCCATCAAAAATGACAAATTAAGCCTTTTGATAGCCTATAGATTAGGATTAGCTTAGACGAGTAATTGCTGAGATGGAATCCTCCATAACATTTAGGCGGGTTGAAAGTTAATGGTCAAATCCATGCTGTTTCCTAGCCTGCGCTTAGTCTAGGCTCTCAACCATACAAATATTTTTAGATGCTTGCTGAAATTATTATAAAAAACTATTGGAGTTGAATATATGAAAAATTTTCTTTTGTTTACCTCGCTTTTTTTACTGATACTTTGCCAAGGGTTCGCGAGCGAGGAAATTACAGGTTTTTGGAAAACCATCAATGAGAAAACCGGCCGGGCAGAAAGCACCATAGCTATCTATGAATATCAAGGGAAATATTATGGACGTATTGTGGCCACCTTTGATGAGCAAGGTGAAATCGCCGATACTATAGATCATCCTCATGACAGAGCCCCAGGGGTCTTGGGTAATCCTTATTATGCAGGCTTAGATATCATTTGGAATCTGCAACAAAAAGGTAACAGATATACCAATGGAAAAATTTTAGATCCTGAAAAGGGCAGAGTGTATGGAGCTGAACTATGGCGTCAAAACGATAAGCTAGTGGTGCGGGGAAAATTGCTATGTTTTGGTAGAAATCAAATATGGTTGTCTCTTAATGAAGATGAGCTAAGGGAGCTGTTCCCGCAAGCTGGCTTGCCCGCCTTTATACCTAACATTCCTAAAGTAAAATAGGCTATCTGCACTTTTTTATAAGTAGCTAAAGAAAATTCTTTAGCTACTCCTCTTTTAATGAATCAATTCTTAAAAAAATTCTTTTTCTTTAATTAAAATCTGGCATTCATGGCGCGCATGAGCCCAAACATATCGCGCGCCATAAATTTTTTATTGGTAAAAAGAAGATGGCTGCTTTCGTAATAGGGCTTATATTTTTGCCAATATTTTCTTTTGCCATCGAGCTTGAACATCCAATTAGCACCTTTAAAAGCCGTTTTGGTAAACCAATTAGAAAAAGCACTTAAGCCGGTTATTCGATCAATTTTATCTAAGGGAACCATACCAAAGGTAAGATAGTGACAATTTTCCTTACGTAACTGTTCTAGTATGGAGATGACAAGGAGCTCAGTGGTTCCTCCTGAAGCCTCTGGCGTGGCCATTAAGAGATTGATGACCCAGCCACCTCTTGCTTCTAATTGATTTAACATGCATTGCCCCACTAAACGGTTTCCTTTAATAGCATAAAACCATCTTTTTCCTGAGCGATTATTAAATAGATGAATATTTGAAAGATAGATTTGAGGCCCTTTCCTGCCCTTTAGCCAAGTTTGCTTAGCTTGTTCCATGGCTTGTTCTAGTTCTGCTTGTGGTGAGGTGTATTCATGAATAGACGTTCCTTCAGTTAAGGCATGCTTAACTTTTTTGCGTAACATCCTTGCATCTCGTCCTGCTGTAGGATCAAGATGAGGATCTACAAAAAAGTCATGTCCCACTTCAATCAGTGCGCCATTATAATGCCGTACCCCCCAATCTCCAAATTCTTGGGAAACTTGAGTATAAACGATATTTTTTTTATGGTTTTTGCAATGCTCTTCAAATTCTAGAGCTAATGAAATTTTTAAAGCAGGATCGCATACAGGCTCACCGAACACAAAAGCGGCACCTGCGGCAAGGCGATAACCAATAAGTCCTTCAGCATAGCGAGAGGTAAAGATTTGGCAGCGCGGATCAAGTAAAGCGATAGAAGGGGAGCCTCCCCAACGTGTGACGTAATCCGCTATTTCCGGGCTGCTAAGTTTTTGTTGAGATGGTAATTCTTGAAGCTGCATTTTTCTTATCCTTGGCTTTTTTTTGCCAACCTAAATTTTAAGAAAGAAATTGTCAATGTAATATTTTAGTTGGGTAAAAGAAGTTTGTATCAAATTGAAGTGTCAAGAATTTTTAGAAATTTTAAAAAGAGAGTTAGAATGCGTGAAAGCTATCTGGAGATTGGGAGCAACGAAGCATGGAAGTAATAAACCCAAATTTTAGCTTTTAATACAAAAGGAGGAAAGTTTTGCAAGTCTTCCACATTTATAAGCTTCTTTTTTTTGTAAATCTTACTGAAGGCTAATGGAGATATTGGCTCCATGAGTTGCCATCCCACAAGATTACTAAATTATTGTTAAGATGAAGGCTTACTTTAGCAATTTGTAAGCAGTCAAGGGGGGGGGATATCAATTATTTTCTGATAAGTAGAACAATTTCTAGAGTTTATGTTTACTTAATCATATATTGAATAGTATGCAGCCATCATACGAGTAGCTATTTACAGAGAATGCGCAGCTTCGAGCTGAAAATACTCAGCTAAAAACCATGATGAATAGATTAGAAAAGGTAATCACCAAGCTTGAAGCGCGCGTTGCTCAGTTGGAAGAACAGGTTAATCAAAGTTCTAAAAATAGTTCCAAGCCACCATCGACGCCTTAAAAAGCTAATCGTTCATCATTACCTACAGCATAAAATCGATCTTATCGTCCTGGCGGGCGCTAGACGTCAACTGCTACCTACTAATGCGATTACATCGCATGAAGTTCGTAGTGTAAACTTTGTCGATGTTGCCGCTTTGCTAGGTATGCAATTGATAAGGTTTTTTCATGGCAGCAGATCGAACTTCCTGAAATTAAACCTTTGGTGCATCAAATAGATTTAGTAACGAGCAGATGCCTTTGCTGCCATCTAGAAACATGGCCTGAACTTAAAGAAAATGAGCAATTCTTGCTCGGCCCTAGGCTGGAAGCCTTTATTAATCTGCTGATGGGCCAACGCCCAAGGTCATCATGCGGCACGCACCATGATTAGTGCCTTGTTGCCTAACATAGCTTTAAGCTAAGGCCTTATTTCTAAAGTTAAAGCTCGCACCACTGCCTTACTTTTTTCGTTTTATGAAACACTCGTTAAAGCAGCTATTACTACAAAGTAGCCTTTGCATCTAAAGGCAACGAGCTGGCGTCACACCGCCACTCATAAACATTTGCTACTACTACGTATAGGAAATGTGATTGCTTATGCATTAAGACCTTATCAAAATGGCGCTACTCTAAAAATATTAGTCGGCCAGGGAATTCATGCTTAGTGAGTGATCAAGGCTAAAGCTATTCATCAAATTAAGGTAAAGATCAAACAATATTGCTTAGCTCATCTGCTCTGTAACATATAAGGGCAAGCAGAACAATTCAACATATCTTTAGATGATGTGCAGCGTTTAGGAAACCTATATGATGCTTTGCAAGAGCTTTTTTAAAGATAGACATCGTTTAGAAAAAGGACAATTAGCCAATCTACTTGGCAGCAGAATGGCTATCTTAATTGGCGTTATATACAAGAAGAATTACAAGCATTGCAGTGCTGGAGTAGTACTAAAAAGCTGCGGAAGTTTTGCCACAAGCTTTTAAAGCAGATCAAACATTTCCGTGCTTACTTGAGATCCTGCTATTTTTATGATCAATAATGCTGCCGAAGAATCTTTAAGAAATCTAGTCATTTCTCGTAAGTTATGCCTAGGCAGCCAGTCTATCTAGGGCAAAAGATGGAGGGAGGTGCTGCATAGCTGTATCTAAGCCCTTTATTGACAAGGAAAATCTATTCTAGATTTCCTAGCAGATGCTATCCATGCCGCTTGTACCAAGCAACCTATTCCTTTAATTGCTTTACATAAGTTTATAAAGATATGCCTTATAATAAGCTTTTTTTTGCTTATATTGTTTTCATTTTTAAAGAAATTTCGTACGTAATAGTAGTTAAAGATATAAAGAGCCTTTTATTAAATTCAAATAAGAAGAATAATTGAAGACAAGAAAAGGTTTGGAAAGGAGGAAACCATGTTTGTAGCTTCTTATCATACAATTAAGGAATTAAATGCTCTGTCAAAAAAGAAAGCCTATGCTAGTTATAGCTTTAAATTAAGAGCAGTAGCCATGGCGATGGAAGGCGAGAGTGCTTCTCAGATAGGAGAAACTCTAGGTTATTGTACAAGTGCTATTCAGAAATGGATAAGAAGATACAATCATCACAGCTTAGAAGGATTAATAGATAGAAGGCCTATAATAACTGGAAGAAAAAGAGCGTTAACACCTGAGCAAGAGAAAGCCTTTTTAGACCGGGTAGAAAAAGGGCCTGGGACTGGCGAGCTGCTCAAGATATTTCACTTAAGCGACCTTCAATTCATCCTAAAAAAAGAGTTTGGTAAAAACTTAACTTTGCCTGGTGTATGGGGAATTTTACGTCGCTTTAGCTGTACGCCCTTGACCTGTCGCCTTCAGCGTTATAAAGCCAATCCTAAGGAACAAAAAAAACTTAAAAAAAGTCGAAAGTCACCCATGCATTAAAGAATCAATCTTCTAAGCTAAAGATCTAAAGGTAGTAGAAGGTTGCATTAAGCTTAGTAGAATAACAATGTACCTAATATTCACCCTTTCTCGCTATTTTCCCATAACCTTTAAGCTTAATCACTCAAAAAACTTATGGTCTTATTTGCTTAGTCACTTTTAATCTAATCGTTCCTACCAGCGTTACACTGAGTTAGAAAAGCAGGCTGTAACTCATTAAAAAATATTTGGTTAAACGAAAAGAGAATAGATAACTTACAAACTGTCTTCTACATCAATTGCGTAAGAAGTTGATTAAAAGTAAGTTGAAAATTTTTTTTATCCCCATATCAACACGAATTTTTTGTTGACAATTTGTTGGGAGGAAGCTGAATATTAATTTATGAAATCAAAGAGATAGATCATGAAAATACTTCAGGCTATCCTAGCAAGTGACTTTAATCATGTGAGCTATTCTATAGAGTCACTTGCTAAAAATTTACTTGATAAGCTTGCTTTCTTCCTAGCGAAAAGAAAGAAAGCATTGTTTACACTATTTCTTATAAACCATTTCTCTCTTTTTATAGATAAGAAAAAAAATAGCAAAGTATCTTGCTTTTCTTATAGCCAGAACGAAAATAAAGCTTTCTACCATTTTCCTTATTGTTTTTGCTTTTCTAAATTTTATTTTATTTGGAAAGTAATAAATTATTATTTCCCTCTTAAAACTTCTCTATTTGCTCAGACAGTTTTTATCCTAACTAGGAGCATATTTCATGCTTTTCTAAAGTTTATGTCTAAGCTAAAGTTGTTAAAAAGAAGAGCTGTAAGGTTAATTAGGCAAAGTACTTATTTGTCTACATGCTTTTACCTTATCATCTTGCGGCCTCCAAAAAATAAAAAAATTATACAAGGCGTATGTGTGTTTAAAAATAGACACTATAATACTGCCTAGGAGAAAAAAAGTTACAAAAAGGGGTAGCATATGACAATTAATCAAAATTATTTAATAAGCCAAAATAGTTTTTACCCCACCTCTGTAGGTAAAATGCTAGCTAAGGAAACTACTTCTAGGAGCAAAGCAGCACTTGAATTCGAAAAAGTGGCTTTAGTGGGCAAGCTAGCAAAAAGCAGTTTAGATACTCCAACTGCAGGTAGGAAAAATAAGATAAAGGGGGGAAATTATATTCAAAGATTGCCGGCAACTAATGGTCAGATAGTTGAATTTACTTATGGTGATAAGAAGAACACCGTTATGGCTTGCATTTTACCTGTTAGGGGTGAGCCTATTTATATTCATCCTAAAAACTTACCTAAAGACCTAATAATTATCCAGAGTGTCGAAACATTTTTTAGCTTTTTTAAAAATGTAAGCGTAAGAATTGTTGCGCTAAACAAAGGTGAATATAAGCTTTATGTTAGCGGTAAACTATTAGGAGGTATGTTAGTTGATTCTGAAGAGACAAGCTCTCCAAATTCTTATCAAAAAGCTTTAAGGGAATTCACCGAGCACCTTTTAGATTTAGCCAATCCTCTTCTCTTAAAAGATATAATAGACAAATTGACGCAAATTTCCCAAGATGTCATAGATTCCAATGAAGGCATAGAAAATCATTTTTCCGAACTGTGTTTACCTCCTGATACGCTGGCTTGCTGGAAAAAATATAATGAAGAAATAATAAATTGGTCCGCCTCAAAACTAGATGAGAAGGAGATTGAGGTAATCGTTCAACATGTCAGAAATGATCTAAGCCAATTAGCTAATCAAAAAAGAGAGAGTGAATATACTCTTTGGGAGCCTTTAGATGTTTTATTTAAACTTCCCGAAATTAGAAAACTGCCAAATGATAACGTTAAGAATATTATCAAGTGTATTAACCAGAGAAATGTGGAAAGGTTACGAAATTGTGTCCTTAGCATGTTGAAGAGTAATCGTGTAACAGAAAGCTTTATTAACGATAAATTAGGAAAAGAGACTATATACACGAACATTAAAATGCTTTTAAGCCAAATAATCGAGAAAAAACCTCCACCAGAGGGGATTGTAGCCAATTGGGATCAAAGGTCTGACTTCTTTGTTAATAAAACTCTTAATTTGGCTAATCCGGAAACAGGAGAGCTTTATACCGGAAGCATTGTAAAATGCTTGCGGAAAGAAAGTGACAATAGCCTTATTTTTTATTTGCACGATCAGTCTGAAATTCACATTGCATCCAATACTCATGCAGTAACAATAATAGAAAATCACTATCATAAATTGTGGTCAGCTATACACAATAACCTTTTAACAAGCCAAGAAACTTTTGAAGTCGAGCTTACACAGGAACAACAAGAAAAAATTAACCTCCAGCCAGGGGTTTATTCCATAAGCTTTCCCAAGTATAGTAATGGCAGTGCTTCATCTTCAGGTAGCTCTAGCAGGATGGAGCTAAGCGATGGAAAAACAAAGGAAAAGAAATATGTTCTTAGTGCTTATTATGAAAAAGATAGTGTCTCTAAAATTGAAATCCAGGAGTTGAAGCGACGGAAGAAAAAATATATCCAGTCGAATACCTATACATGTACACCGTCAGAGTTAAATGGAATGTATGCTGTGAGAAGAAGGGTACAAAAAACTATCTCAGGCATTAATTTAACGAACGCTGATAAGCAGGTTCGTATTAAAGATGAAAAAGATGAAAATAAGCTTAGATTATTTCATCTTAATCAATTAAAAAAACAAACCGATGACCTTCAAACAAAGCTGGTGCAGCAACCTGATCTTTTAGAGCTACTGATCGACAATTTAATCTCACATCAACTTACTGAAGTTGATTGGGAGCTGCTGGCTTCCCAAAAACAAGATTTAGCTGAGCATTTAACGAATATATCTGAAAAATATTCTCAACATTTAAAAATAGCCTATCCGAAAGAAGATATTTTGAAGGAATTAGTAAAAGAAGCCCATTATGCATCTTTTATAGGCAAAAAGGAAAGTTTAAACGTCTCTAAAGCCCTGGAATTATTACGGGAAGCATATCAGCCCATTGATAAGATAAAAGATAAAGAGGTCATCTTCTTCGTAGGTAACACAGGCTCGGGCAAAAGTACGGCGATTAGCTATTTTTTGAGTGTCGCGAGCAAATCCTTTTCTAACGATGCTGATGATAAGGTGTTGCGTGAGGAAGAGAACGAAGAAGCTGAAGAAAAATATCCTACCCTTGGGCATGCTTCAGGTGAGCCTAAAGCTCTTTATAATCAAGTTTATGCAGTTCCTGATTCTTTTTCCCTTGTACTTGCTGATTGTCCCAGATTCAATAATACGCGAGGAGAAGACCATGAGATTCTCGCTAATCTAAGCATTGATCTGGCAGTGCAAGAAGCCAAGCAGGTTAAAGCCATTGTGTTAGTAGTGTCCATCCATGCTTTTTTAGCAGATCGAGCTAATGCAATTATTGACCTTATTGATACAGTCAAAGAAAGGTTTCCTGGTCTTTTTAACCCAGATAAGCTTCAAGATAATCCTAGCGTCTATTTATTGATTACTAAACAAGAGCAAGTGGTTCCAGAAATAGTGGATAAACTTAAAGATGGCACTCGAATTAAAGAACTCCTTAAGGAAACCCCTATGAGAGGTAATATCTGGGAAGTGATCAATCACATGCAAGAGAACAGCCAAGTGGACTTTATCGATATAAATGATGCGTATGAGACAAAAAAAATTTTGGAAAAATATGAGCAAACCTCTCCATGTATTGCTAAAGATCAATATGTGTCCGCCATGCAAAGGAGAGACATGCAGATAAAATTTGGCAAATGTATTAAAGTGTCTATCGATACTTGGGCTAACCGCATCTTTAAGCCCTACTTGCAAATACTTCCTGAATCCATCCAATCTTCAAAAAATGAAATTAGAGAAAAAGAGAAATGCTTAGAAGAGCTTGAAGGGAAAATAGAACATCAGCTAACCACAACAGTTCCATGGTTTGCGCTCAAGCAAATGATAAATTATCTCGTTAAATGGCAAGCTCTCTCTCCAGAGCAACTCCTAGATAAGTATATTAGCAGATACTCTTCCAATGTTTCATCGGATATAGAAAAGATTCCAAGTTGCCAGGAAAAAAAGGAGCTAATAAATACGCCCCTGGATATGAAAAAGTTAAAAGATTTATCTGAAAATTTATCTGACTTAGAAAATAAAGATTCAAATTGTGAGGGAAAAAAGGAGCTACAAGATGCGATCCAAAATTTAAAAAATTTAATAAATTTAAAAGAGATAAAAGATAAAAAGGAGACTATCAAAAGGAAGAAAGAAGAAGAAGAAAAGAAACTTCAAGAGACCGAAAAAAGAAAAAGAAACCTTGCTATCATCATTCAAACTCACAAAGAGATCGCTAAACTTTTAAGAGATTTTTCAGGACTCGGTGTCGGCCAGCCTACTGGAAAAGAGAGAAGCAACCAGAGAAACGAAGTGGCAGAGGCATGTCAAAAGTTTATAAAAATTTATGATGAAAATATTAAAGAATTAGAAAAACAATGCTGCGAAGATCTAAAACTTGCTCAATAAATAAAATGCAAAAGTTTAAGGAGGATTAAGTATGCAAATCATTAATTTTAATGCATTACCTGACAAGGCTGTCCTGCCCATTTTTTACGGACCTAACAATATCACCCCTTCCACCGCTAATATCATTACCAATATTGGCTCGGCTTCTTTAGTTGATTCTAACGGCGTATGTGTTAACACGTATGAGTCTTTGCTTAATGATAAGAAAATTGAGGTATTATACAATAAGCAGACTGGCCTGTCTGCTATTATTCATTTTTTAGATTCTCCAGGCAATGTAGTAAGTAAAAGTTTGTCGCTTCCTTTAAAAGGTATGCCATCAGAATTAATTATTCAGAAGGATGTTAGCCAAATTAAGCGCTTTTTTGAAAATACACACTTAATTGCAGAAAAAGGTGTGGAAGGAAAATATACGCATGTATCAGTCCATATTAGTGGCAAGGGAGGAGGGAACGGAAAGATCCCCTTCCAACCGGGCCTTGCTTTAGGCTGCGTCGTTAGGGGTGAGACTTTGATAAAAATGGAAGAGTATGCGCAAAAAATGGCAAACGAGGAAAGTATTATAGAACAAATCAAGTCTGCTGAACAAAGAATTGACATGTTAGATGCTAAAATCAAAGCTAGAAAGGAGGTAAAAGGCCGAGGTGAAGTTACAAAAGCTCTTAATAACTGTTGGGAAGAACAAATAACGGCGGCAGAAAATCTTATAGATACACTAAGTAAAAAGCTGGCAGAGAGAAAAGATGGCGAGATACCTGCTTTTGAGAATTTTTATCAAACACTTGATTTATCACCTATTGATATGGCTAGATCTCAAATGGAAGTTCTACCGCGAGGCTTTGACAGCCTTCACTATAGTTCTCAATATATTAATATGGAGCAAGAACTTTCTGAGATTCATGATAGAATTGCTCATAGCTCTATTGCTAGCAGCATCTCAGCAAATGGAGGATGGTTGATGTTGGGTGGTAGCGCTTCCCTTTCTGGGGCTAGTGCAACTTCAGAACGCTTGGCTCAAATCAAAAAGGAAGGTATAGCTGAAGGGGTATTAGTGATCAACGCTGTGGCTACCAGTCGCCATGTCCGCTGTTTTA
This sequence comes from Neochlamydia sp. AcF95, assembly GCF_018342455.1. Taxonomy (NCBI): domain Bacteria; kingdom Pseudomonadati; phylum Chlamydiota; class Chlamydiia; order Parachlamydiales; family Parachlamydiaceae; genus Neochlamydia; species Neochlamydia sp. AcF95. The sequence goes on from NZ_JAEMUC010000041.1 coordinate 52,556, forward strand.
CTGATCTCCAGTATAGTAAAAGAAAGTTGCAAGCTCTTCTGAATGCTATGAATAAAAACAATAATGATGAGCTTAAGAAATATGGAATTTCACAGAGAACGGATGGTACAAAGGAAATTTATTTATTAACAGAAGCGGTATTAGGTGGCTCATTCACCGCTCTTGTGACTTTCTCAAATGAATCAAAAATGAATAGAAAATTGGGTGAAAATATCCATGAGCATAGCATCAATACTGCAGCAAAAGGTGGAGGAAATTTCGTAGATTGGGGAGTATCGCTAGGCAGTTCCAATGCCATCCAATATGGAATCCAAGCAGAAAATGATATATTAAGAAGCATAGTAGGCACAAAGGTATCTATCGAAATTATTTCGCAAGGTGCTATGCCTATTTTTGCAGGTGAGATTGTAGAACGTGAGATTATGAAACATGTGGATCTCAATCCTTCGAAATTTGAACTGAGCAAAAAAGATGAAGAAGAGGCAGAAATAATGGCTACTGGTAAGGAAAAAGAAAAAGCCATAGCTGTCTTACAGCGTCGGATGAAAATGGAAAATGCGCAGGTTGCAGTGATGAGTACTTATCGCGGATTAACTTCCTCAAAAGAGAAACAAAATGTTCATTCTACCCAGAGTGTGATGGAAGCTTACGAGAATTTTGTTACCCAAATGACCACTGATCGTGACTGTGGAATACCTATTGGGTTTAACTATCAGATATTAACCCAGAAAGAAATTGAAGAGATATTAGAGGAACTCAGCCCTTCCTTTAAGGATGCAGAGCAAAGCAAGCCAAGCGTAAGCCAAGCAGCGCGGAAACCTGAAAAAGATACAAAAGGAAAGCAATATGAAGGCCAGGCTTCTCAAAAACCCACACAAACTAAATAAATTTTAATCTTTCTGGCGGCCAACTTGGCCGCATTAAATCCACTTAAAATTTTAAAAACTAAGGGAGCCCTATATGAGTGCTATCATAAGTCAAAGAGATGTACTGCCTATGCACTTAGGCTACGCACTGGGAAGCATTATTAAAAAAAGTGATTTTTTATTACCTCTGAAGAATAAAGTCCGTTTAAACTTAGAGGAAGAGCTTGAGAAGGCAAATATCGAAAAAGTTAAGGTGACAAATTCTCCCTCTGAGACAGAAACTATTAAAAATGAGAAACAAACAAACTTAAACATTTTAAACGCTAAGATAAATAAAATTAAGAAAGACTATAATGAGGTATGCAGCAATATAAGTAAGCTGTATGAGTCCCGAAACTTCTTTTCTACTGAAGAAATGCTTCCTATTGATCCCCATTATTCCAAAGTCAAAATTGTTGCCGATCGTTCTTTCTTTTCAGAAAAAATGTCCCATCTTGTTTTTAAAAAGACGGATACTACAGGTACAGATTTGCATAAAAAGATAGAGAGGTTTGTTTCTCAACTGTTTTCTCAAGATGCTCCATCCAGTCTTCTCTCCTCTGGTATGCTTGGGACTGTAACGAATAGTATAGAAAATATGCTAGAGACAGAAAGCCAAATCTATTTAGTAGGCTCTTTTATTACCCTGCCTCACGTCCGAGTTATGGATCCTATCGTACTTAGAAGAAATGCTACGATTAGCAATACGCTAAAAGAACAAGCCAGGGAATATTATGTGTTAGCTGAGGCTGTCTTAGGAGCGGTCTTTTTAGGTTGCGGAAAATATATAACCGGAAGTGGACAGGGTGATAAGGAAGGGGTTGAAAAGCCTGAATCCTTAATGTCCAAGGTCTCTATGATTTCTTATATTAGTCAAGGAGCTATTCCTCGACCTGGTAAAGATGCGGAAGATATAAATATGTGGAATGTATATGCACAATGGAAACAAGTACTACTAGAGGATCCTTTAAGTGGATATCCTATTGGATTTAAAGTTAGAGAACTGCAAGATGTATTTAGTGAAAATAAAATTTCTGTAATTAGAAAAGGGGAAGCCGATACAGGTAGCTAGTTTTTTTTGTTAAGCAAGCGCCCCTCTAAGTCTATTGACAGGCTAAATGCGGGTAATGCTTTTTTTTCAAAAGAGGATAGGAGCATGTCTGCGAAGGATAAAGTCCTTAAATGTGTTCCAGGCAATGCTTGAACTGACAGAGAAGGACTAACTGGCAGGTGGATTAAGACTGCCAGTTTTAACATATTTCGGTAGCTAGGCCCTTACTATCCAAAAATGCTTGCAGGTGTGTTTTGCCAAAGTAAAACTGTCATATATGCGTTCTACTATTATCCAACTCTTTTCTTTGTCTTCTGGCCTTTCCTCAAGACTTATCAGCACTTTCTTTCTTTAATCTGTCGCTTTTTACCTAAATTCATTTTGGCCAATTTACCCAAGCGAGTATACGCTCTACAACCCATCACCTTCACTAAACAAGAATTTGTTGCTTAGTGCTTAAGTTTGCACAGCCTTCAACTAGATGACTTTAATGATCCGACTTACTTTAACAAAGGGTAGAATAATTTGTAGCTGCATGACACTTTTGTCTTTTAAATTGCTGGGTGACCCTTTTTGGGGATGAGCTAAATCACCATAAATGAGCCTTAGCATTGTGAGAGGAGAAGTTTTCCTTTAGATAAGCCGTGGCAGTCTGCTACAGTCTTTTGCGCTTGCTGTATTGGCTAAGGCTCTTCTTAGATTATCTTATGTATCCAACAAAAGATCTTTTGCCCTTCCTTTAGTTTCTTTTGCTACGTCATAGCCTTTGAGCCCCCTTTCTCGCCTAACAAGCTTGCTATCGACAATCGCTATCGCTGTGGTGAAGGTTCTTTTTCTACTTTCTTGAGATGCCTTAATGCGATAAATTCGCTATTTTCCCCTACTCCCATCATTTGCCAGTCTCATAAATGTGGACAGACCATTTGCCATGGAGGGAAATTGTAGGGAAGGGGCTTTATGGCATTATAGGTGGTTTGAAAGATAGCTTTTAATTCTTTAAAACATAGGCGCCATTTTCTAATGTTTTGTTGAAAGCTTAGAATAGGCTTTATTCTTTTTTTTCTTCATTGCTTCATGTTGATAGGCGCTATGCATGGAACTTTGCATTCTATTAAATTTGCTCTCATTCTATCACAATTAGAGTGTGAGCTATCGTTTTATTTAATATCTACAGATTGATAGCTTTTTAAGCTTATTCGCTGACAGGTCCCGTGAACAACATTAATACTGCCACTCCTGCCAAGATAAGAATTGTCCCTAGTAAATGCATCAGAGAAAAGGCTTCGTTAAAAAAATAAATGCCAATCAAAATGATGCTTACAATCCCTAATCCTGACCAGATGGCATAAACCACGCCTACAGGTAAGGTTTTTAGAGCGATGGAGAGAGACCAAAAAGTAAGCCCATAGCCCACTAATACTACTAGTGAAGGAAAAAGCTTAGTCATCCCATAAGAGGCTTTTAATGCACTGGTCCCTACAACTTCGCCGGCTATGGCCATTAAAAGATAAAGATATGCTTCCATAAAGACCCCGTTTAGGGGTACGATAAATCAAATACGATATAAAAGTAAATGGCGCTCAATAATAAATTTGCCATTCATAAGGAAGGCGATGAAACAAAATTTTAAAAATCAGACAGTTATAATTACAGGTGCAAGTTCAGGGTTTGGAGCAGCTTTTGCTGAAGCCTTTGCACGTGAGGGAGCTAGCTTAATCAATGTTGCTAGGCGTAAGGATCGCTTGCAAGCTCTTGAAAACTCTTTACGAGAAAAATATGGGGTCGAGATCCTATCGATAGAATTGGATATTTCGGATGAAAAAGCGGTGGAAGAAAAATTGAGCCAATTGGCAAGGGGTTCTATATTACCGGATGTTCTGATTAACAATGCTGGCATGGTAAGAGGGTTAAATAAAGTATGGGAGACGCCTACGCAGGATTGGAATGAGATGATTGATATAAATATTAAAGGTTTACTTAATGTTAGTGCTCAGATTATTCCTCACATGATTAAGAAAAATGCTGGGCATATCATCAATGTAGGCAGTATTTCCAGCCATGATACCTATCCTGGAGGAGGGATTTATTGTGCCACTAAATTTGCTGTTAAAGCTATTACGGATACATTAAGGAAAGAGCTGGTGAATACTCCTCTTCGTATTTCTATGATTTCTCCTGGGATGGCTGAAACAGAATTTAGCTTGATTAGATTTGCAGGCGATAAGGATAAAGCTAATGCGGTTTATAAAAACATTCAACCATTAACCGCGGAAGATGTGGCTGAGATTGTCCTTTTTATGGCTACGCGCCCTCCTCATGTCAATTTGGCTGATGTGGTGGTTTATCCTACTCATCAAGCTTCAGTATCACTTGTTTATCGAGGAGAAGGAAAAGCAAAGAGTTAGAGGAACAAGTCATCTTTTAAGTTGTAGCTATCAAAAGGATAAGGTGCTGATGAAGAAAGTTAAACTCTCTTTCCCATGGATTTTATGGTGCTTTTTTAGTTTTTTAAAAAATAAGGATAATTTAAAGAATTTTATTAAAAAATTATTTAGGAGATGGGAAAGAAAATTAAAAATAGATCGGCTGGCTAACCATAGCTTGAGGAGCTACGCACATCTCTAAAGTAATTCCATAACTTTGAAGTTTATCTTTAACCACGCCAAGAGCTGTTTCAGGTGTATTGCATTCGCTAGAAAGATGAGCAAGGTAGACATGTTTTAAATTAGGATGGGCAACTTTGCTTAATAGCTCAGCGCATGCTTCATTAGAAAGGTGACCATTCCTGCTTAAAACGCGTTGTTTATACACCATCGGCCGTGAACTGGCATGGACCATAGAAGGTTGATGATTGGCCTCTACATAAAGGTAATCGCAAGCTTGCAATTGATGAAGGACTAACGTGGAAACAAATCCTAAATCTGTACAAAATCCAAGCTTTAATCCATCCAGCTTTAAAGTAAATGCTACAGGGTCTAGGGTGTCGTGTTGAATATTAAAAGGATGGATTTCAAGGTCGCCAAATTCAAAACTTTCTCCTGTGGAAAATATTTTGAACTTAGGACATTCATGTAATTGCTCGACGATTCCTTTGGCGGTTTCATGATTGGCAAACACAGGAATACCCATTTTTAAGGCTAAAACTTTAAGGCCTTGAATATGATCACTATGTTCATGGGTAATTAAAATAGCATCTAGTTCTCGGAAGTCTACTCCTATTTCGGCAAGTTTTTCTTTGGTGGCTCTTGCACTTAAGCCTGCATCAATAAGCAGCTTAAGTTGGGGCGTTCCCAAGTAAACGCAGTTACCTTTCGAGCCTGAAGCTAGGGGACAGAAACCAATCATTTGTGACATACCTAATCAATATGAGGAACGTTTTATCATATAATCATTTCCTTAGGCAAGTTTTTTAAGGCTAAAGATGAAGAGGTTAGTCTCTAAAAAAACATAATGTTTAATTTAAATACCAAATATTATACATAGAACTATGCATACATTATAAAGAGGAGACCTCATGGAAACAGCCGTTCAAGTTTTAGAAAAAATGGAAAATGTATTAGATCAGCTAGTGAGCAATGCCGAAGGTTTAAAAGATTTATCGATGGAGGAATTTTCTGAAGAAGCAGTTACTCCTCTACAACAAAAGCAAGAACTTTTGGTAGAACAATTAAATGGTTTAGAGGGAAGCTTTGAAGCTTCTGAAAAAGAAGGCCAAGAAGAAGTTTTGGCTAAAATAGGCGATCGCATAGCAAAAAAACTCCGTTATTTCCAGCATTTAAATGCTGTATTTGTGGAAAACATTACGGAGGGAAATTTTATGGAGGACTATGCTAAGAGTGATCTAGAAATGCTTGAGACAGGAGTTCCTCATCGTCGACATGAAAATACTGACGAGGAATAAACTAAAAAAATCCAAAGCATAACATTTAAAATAGAGCGGAAATAAAAGTTTAATCCTTGGCTCTTTGCAATGAAGTTAGAGTTGAGAAGAAAATTTTTTATATGATTATTTAAAAATTTTCTTCCTCTTCTAATAAATCCTCATCTGGTGGTATCCCTTGCTTCGCTGCTAAGATCTTTCTCGGCTTGCTTCCTTCTGCAGGGCTTACAACCCCTTGGGATTCGAGTTGGTCCATTAAGCTAGCAGCACGGGCGTATCCAATCTTTAGCTTGCGTTGCAGAAAAGTGGTAGAGGCGTTGCCTGTACTAAGCACAATATCTAGTGCCTGGTCATATAAGGCATCTTGGGGCGCATCTGTAGAAGCTAGTGATCCACCGGAATCTTCAATAGAGATAGAGCCGATGGTATCAAAAGATTCAATGACATAATGAGGAGGGGCTTGATCGCAGATATATTTAACAACACTGTGGATATCTTCATCCCGTATAAAAGCCCCTTGAGCTCTTACTAAATGAGAAGTACCGGGAGGAAGAAAAAGCATGTCTCCATTTCCTAATAAGCTTTCTGCGCCTGTCTCATCCAGGATAATTTGGCTATTGATGCGGCTAGCAACCTTAAAAGAAATCCTTGTAGGGAAGTTGGCTTTTATTAATCCCGTAATAACTTCTCGAGAGGGACGTTGGGTGGCGAGGACAAGATGAATACCAATGGCTCGTGCCATCTGAGCAATACGAGCGATGGGTGTTTCAATGTCGCTACTGGCTACCATCATTAAGTCAGCGAGCTCATCGATAATTCCTACAATATAAGGCATTTTTTCAGGCACTTCGATGTTTAAAGAATCTTCAAAGTCTTTGTTGATGACACGGTTATTAAAGCTTTCAATGTTTCTTACACCCGTTTGTTTCAAGATTTCGTAGCGTTTTTCCATTTCTTTTACCATCCAACGCAGTGCAGCACAAGCACCATGGGGCTCGGTAATCACTGGCGCTAACATGTGAGGAAGGCGAGTATAAGGGGTTAGCTCTACTTTCTTAGGATCCACCATGACAAGCTTAATCTCATCCGGTCTAGCATTTAGCACAATGGACATGACAATCGTATTAATACAAACAGATTTGCCTGAACCGGTAGCGCCTGCGATAATGCAATGAGGCATCTTGGCAAGATCACTCATTACGTAGTCTCCATTGACAGCTTTACCCAGAAGGATAGGAATGTGGAACTTCTTTGTACCCTGCTGATAGGTGGTTAACATATCTTTAAAGCTGACTTCTTGAGGAGAGGGGTTAGGTACTTCGATGCCTACAGCAGCTTTTCCGGGAATGGGAGCAATGATCCTAATTGATCGAGCTTCCATATTAAGAGCAATATCATTCTCTAAAGTTTTTATGCGTTGAACTTTAACGCCTATAGCAGGATGAACCTCAAATGAGGTGATGGTAGGTCCGCAATTAATTTGACCTACTTTAGCTTCAATGCCAAAGCTTAACAATGTTTCTTCTAATACTTCAGCTTGCTTTTTTAAATCTTTCTTTAAAGAAGTTTGGTCAAATTTCTTTGGGTTGGTTAATAGATTAAAAGAGGGAAGATTGTAAGCGGAAAAATCCCCATTATGCACGCGTTGTGCTTTAAGGGCTGCCTCTCTTTTGTCTAGTTGTTCATTTGCCAATTCTTTCTTTTTCGCCGGGGGAGGAGGCGTTTGCAAAGGCTGCGCGGGTAATTGAAAAGAAAGCTGATCTTCATTTTTTTCTTTACGGGAGACAGAAGGACGCGTAGTCAAATTAATTTCTGGACGTATAGCCAGCAATTCTGGAGAAGGAGAACGATCCTGGGCTATAGAGGTATTATCCGAATGCGTGCTTGCCAAAAAACCAGGGATACGCAATTTAACATAGCGCATGAAGTCACTATCTTTTTTAGCTTCCACTTCCACTTTTACTTCTTTTTTTTCTAATGGCGCTAAAGCACTCAAAGCATTTGAATTATTTTTGGATAGCTTAGCTTTAAGTTTAGAAAAAAGGCGTAAAATGCTTAAGATTAAATTTTGAGGCATAATCTTAAAAATGAAAAACAGGCTGGCTAGTAAAGTACTGGTAAATAAAACCATCACGCCTGAAACCCCTATAAAACGATAGAGGTTAAAAATAGGCAGATCTTTATAGAGGTAAAATAAAGGGGCACCCCCTAGATGATAACGCTGACGTTTTAACCATAAATTAGGATAAAAAAATTGACTGAGAGTATTGCCTAACAAAGGATAAAGATCTTCGATGACGTTTAAAATCATGCTGGAGGAAAGGATTAACAAGAAAGTAAAGAAGAGTTTACTACCGATATGGCGGATGGGTTTATCTATAAGAAGCCTCCAACCTGCCCAGGTGCAAAAGCCACATATAATGTAGCTTGATAGTCCAAAAATTCCATGGAAGACCATGCCAATACTATAGCCTAATAGCCCCACCCAATGATGCGTGCGTTCATTGTAAGCAAAGCTTACCAAACTTAAAAATATTAAAAACGTAGAAGCAAGAGCAATGACTCCATAAATGCTGCTATGCATAGGCACTGGAGGGGCTTTTTCAGAAGCTGCCTTTGCTGCTTTCTTTTTAGCCATAAGATCCCTTATAAGTTTCTGAAAAACAGAGTTGTTACCATGCCTACCAACAGGCAATATCCTATAAAATACATAAATAGGCGTTTAGATGCTAGCTTTTGAAGATAATGCAAAGCAATTATTCCGAATAGGAAGGAAAAGAAAAAGCCTGCTAGATACTGTACCCAAGAGATAGCGGGTAAGATATACTCGTTTCTTTTTAAAATCAGTTGGCCTAATTCGATTATAATGCTAGCCATAAGTGTGGGAATAGCTAAAAGAAAGGAAAAAGTGATCGCATGTTCATAGTTCCAACCTAACAAGCGTGCTGCCGAAATAGTAGCTCCACTGCGGGAAATCCCCGGAAACACAGCCATCGCTTGAAAAAAACCAATCGTTAAGGCCTCTTTCCAAGTATGCTTCGACATCTCTGTAACTGATGAAGTTTCTTTACTAAAACGAATTCCTAAATACATAAGAGCAGCTGTAAAAAGAAAAAAATAGCCTAAATATTCGATGTGATCAAAAAAAGCTTTAATGAATTTAAGAAAAAATACCAAAGGAAAAAGCGGCAGCAAAGCAATAAAAAGAAGGTATAGCACTTTTTTTTCACTTGTTAAAAGTGTTTTAATCTTTTTAAAAAAGGCAATGAAGAGGGCTAATAATGTCCCCAAATGACAGATAAGATCAAAAGCAATGAGATCTTTGAAATTACGCATGCCTAAAAGGTATTGAGCTAAAATCAGGTGCCCAGAAGAGCTGACAGGTAAAAATTCGGTAATACCTTGAATGAATCCTAAGAAAATTGCTTCAATCGTTGACACAGCAGCTATTTGACTTGTAAAAAAGGGCGATCGACGGGATTCGAACCCGCGACATTTGGAACCACAATCCAACGCTCTAACCAACTGAGCTACGATCGCCGCATAACAAACAAGTTATTTAACTTAAAATTGCTATTTAGGTCAATAGATTTTTCCATAATTTTTAAGGGAAATATTAAGGGATAGCTACTGACAACCCCAACTTTTAGGACCTTTCCGTAAGGCGTCATGAGAAAAAGCCGGCACCGATCGTGATTTTAAAAGTTTAAAAACTCTGCTTCTTTTCTTTTTTTCTTTTAAAATTTTAAAAAAGAGCAATCCTAGGTAACTTTTATTGAGCCGCATCATCTCCCTATCATCTAAAACTAAAGGATTTAAAATAATATTAATTTTCTAAATTTTTTTAATTGGGGTTTTTGTAAATTAACTAACAATATATTATATTGGATTGCTTAATAGGTAAACATGAAATTATAAACATTGTCTAATAAGTAAAGGATAATAAATCTTATGAATATAGAAAGCATCCATAGGCATCATTTTATATTTCCTGTGTTTAGAAAAATAGAAGAAGATTTAGCTTACTCTACAGGATATCCAGAGATATATAGAAAGATTGCCATAAGAATCTTTAGTGAATTGAAAGAGCAAGATTTATGTCAACCAAGAGCTGTATGCAAAGAATGGAAACGAATTATTCAAGAAACTTTTTTATGGAAAAAACTTTATCAAAAAAACTTTATTGTTAGGCCGGGAGGTAAAAACCAGGAAATTAAGACCAATCATAATAATAATTTTTTTAATTTTTTAGCTTCCTTGCCCTCTAAAACTTTAAAAAGTATGCTTTGCTCTGGAAATGATTTAAATGATGATGAGCTAAAAAGTGTTTTTGATGCCCATCACAAGGCTCAAATTTTTAAAAATAGCCAAGTCGACAATATCAAATTTTTGCAACTTTATCCAACTCATCAATTACATGCTTACCTTCAGAAACTCAATAACTACTTAGATCAGAGCACCTCTTCTAGGGACTGCGCAAATTATTATTTACCTAAAGATGAGATAAAAGAATTAGAAGAATTTTATACGCTAGCTTTGAAACTTGCTATTTATGAAAAAGACTTCGTGCAAGAAAGTTTTTGTATAGAAAAGCTGGGAGATATTTATGTAGAAAAAGGTACCGCAGAAACTTTTCTTCAAGCTGTAGGCCTTTATAATTACGTTTTACATGATTTTTCTTCAGCCAAAAGACATGAAATAATTAGAAGCAAGTTATCTAAAGTGGAAATCTTACTTATTAAGCTCTGTACTGAAAAGCTTTTAAACCTTGATGTAAGGCAAGCATATTTTGTGGAAAATCGCAAATTGTTGAAAGCTTTTAGAAATCAGATAGAGAAAAAGATGCAAGCTTTTTCTGAAGATCCATCTTTTGAAGAGGTCAGAGAGCTCTATCGCGAGATTACTCAAGGTGTAAAAAGTTTTTTTTAACATTCTTGTGAATCAATCGAAAGAGGCTTTAGGAGCTAGTCCCTGTGAGTATGCCATGATAGGATTTGGCTCTTTAGCTAGGGAAGAGATGACACCTTACTCCGATTTAGAATATGGCATTCTTGTGCAAGAAAATACTCCTACAACTAGAAAATATTTCAAATCTCTTACGTTTCTTCTTCATCTACAAGTTATTAATCTAGGAGAGACTATCCTGCCTGCTCTTAATATCCCCTGTTTAAAGGCTATAAATTTTTTTGATAGTAGGACTCCACGAGGGTTTTGTTTTGATGGTGAAGGAGTGAAAGGAAAGGGGTGTAAAACTCCTTTTGGAAACCGCCATACATTTGAGCTTATTAACACCCCAGAAAAGATGGCGCAATATATCGCTAAAAATGAAGAGGGTAGATGGTGGCATGACCAAGAGCCGCATCTTCCCATGGAACTTTTAACTTTCACTCACCTATTAGGCAATCCTGAGCTAACCAGACGCTATAGCCAAAAAGTTCAAGAAATATTAGAAATACCCTACCAAGAGAACTTTACCCTTCGCCAGCATCTAGCTAAGCATCATTTAATCCAGCAAGATATGAAAAATTTTGAGCCCGGAGTAGAAACTTTAGAAAAACAAGGTATGCTTTTTAAAGCTAAAAATGACTTTTATCGCTTTCCTCATTTGGCTATAGATCGGCTTGCTCTTCTTCTAAAGGTGACTTCTGCAGATACTTTCGCTAGGATTGATCAGCTAAATCAGCAAGAAATTCTAACAGGCGAGGCAGCTAAAAAGTTAAAGGAATGGATGAGTATAGCATTATTCATGCGTCTTAAAACCTATTCTTACTATCAAGCCCAAAATGATAGTATGAATCCTCTTATCAAGCCCTTTGGTTTTGACGAGCCTGAAATTGTTCAAAAATGTTTAGCATTGGATCATAAAACCTTAGAAAAATAAAAAAAATTTACGGAATATTTATTCCTTTTCACAAGGCTATCCAAGAGTTTTTAGCTGGCAATGAAGAAATTCTTAAATCTTCTGTTTTAAATAATAATGCACTTCAAACACAGGGCCTTATAGCTTTAAGGCTTTTGCAGTATGAAGAAGCAAAAAAGTATTACGAATTAGCTATACAAGCCAGCTCAGGAGACCTGGAAGCGTGGAATACTCTCGCTACGATTTACTACGCTCAAGGAGATTTAGAGAAGGCGATTGAGATTAATACGAGGGCACTCGATACTGCTCTTAAACAGAATAAAAAAAATCTTTATCATATAACAAGAAGTTACAATAACCTAGGAATAGCCTATCTTAACCAAGGGAATTTAGAAAAGGCTGCGGAATATGCTAATCAGGCCCTTTCCATTGGCTATAGCATGGTGGGGGAAAATCATCCACTCATAGCTATTCGCTATAACAATCTAGGCAATATCTTTGAATCTCAAGGAAATCTTAAGTTAGCTATTAAATGTGTAAAGAAAGCGCTTGAGATTGATCTTAGGGTTTCCGGAATGGATCATCCTCACCTGGCGATTCGTTACAATAATTTGGCACGCATGTATAACGCCAATGGAAAATTAACCCAGGCGATTTATTGTGCCGAGCAGGCGCTCGCCCTTGATCTTAAGCTTTTTGATGAAAATCATCCCAAGATGGCAATTCGCTACGGCAATCTTGGGACGATCTGTAAGGATCAAGGAAATTTGGAACAGGCGGCTGAATATATGAATCGAGCGCTTGTTATAGATCTTAAGTTCTTTGGCAAAATTCATCCTAGAATAGCCAGCCATTACAGCAATCTGGGTACGATCTATTTCAGCCAACGAAAGTTAGAAAAAGCCGTTGAATATGCAAGGCAAGCACTAGACATTGATCTTAAGTTGTATGGTAAAGATTATCATAAGGTAGCCATTCGCTACAACAACCTGGCACAAATCTATCAATTACAAGGAAGATTAAGAAAAGGGGCTAGATATACTAGGAAAGCACTCAATATTAGTCTTAATTGCTATGGTAAAAAACACCCTATGTTAGCAATTTTATATAAAAATCTGGGGATTATCTATCAATGCCAAAGCAAATTAGAACAGGCGGCCGATTGTATGAAGCAAGCCCTCCACCTTAATCTAGAGCATTATGGAGAAAATCATTTCTCTGTGAGAGAAGTTTACGAACATTTGCAAAAGATTTATCAAGCACAAGGGGATTTAAAGCAGGCAACTAAATATGCCAAAAAAATGCTTAAATCTTACATCAAAACTTTTGATAAAGCTCATGACTATGCTCGGCAAGCAATATGTCATAATAACCTTGCATCAATCTACCATAGTCAAGGCAAGCTAGAGAAGGCGATCGCTTGTGTAAAGCAATGCCTTAAAATTAATCTTGAGCTCCACGGCAAAAATCATTTGCTAAGTGCTGTAGATTATGAAAACTTAGAACAGCTTTATCAAATCCAAGGAAATTTGGAGCAGGCAGTTAAGTATGTCAACAGAGCGCTTAAAATCAACCAGCACCTATTGGAAAAAAAACATCCCAATGTTGCTAGGCTTTATAATAAAGTTACCTCTATTTTAAAAACGATAGACGAGCCCACTAAATATGCTATAAAAGCACTAGAAAGCCCTCTTAAAGTCTACGGTAACCATTTTTTAATAATAAAAGTATTTTATCATAATATAAAAGAATTTATCTCCAATTTTCATTAAGTTTTGTAAGTCCATGTGCAGTATGATTTAGATAGAAGAGGGCTCACAACTTTTTTTCCTAGCAAATAAAGAATAAAATGTTGAAGGTTTATGAAATAGGCTGTTGATGTATAAATTTTTCCTCCGAGTTATAAGTGAAAGAAAACTGTGCAAATGGTCAGGAAAGCTATTCTACTCAAAAAATGAGCGGGTAGTTGAAACAATCAATAAATTGATGGTATAGAAAATTTAGCTACTTCCGAATTAGAGGGAGAAAATAGCAAGAGGCTGAAAAGATTTTCCTACCTCTAGCTTGCTAGGGTTTTTAGATAGGTCAATTAAAAGGGCTACATATAAATAATAAATAAGCTTACACATTGTATTAAAAGGCAAATTGGATGCTATAAATGAATGACAAGCAGGTAAGCTTATGGGTGCAGTGAATCTATATTTTAATTCTTCTTCATTATCGGCTATTAAGGAGAGCCAAAAAAATTCTATCCCTTCTTCTTTAAACAGGATCGAATATGCAAAGATTGGATTAAAAACCTTTGCAGAATTAAAATTGCAAGATTGGTGTCTAGCAAATCTTACTTGTAAGCAGTGGAAGCAGCTTACTCAAGAGCCTAGCACATGGAAAGAGCTTTATTCCCCAACGATCAAGGGGAAGGTTATCGAAGAGCAATTTTCTAGCAATCTTCTTGAGAATGAGGTTTCCAATTACCCTCATGCTAAAGCCTTAATTTTTCGCCCTACAGTAATTTATAAAAATATTTTTCTTCCTATTATCCCTTTCACTTATATCAAGGAAAAATGCTTAGAAAAAGAGGGCTTTTTATCGAAAGATAAAATAGAAGAAGTTGAAAATGCTTACGCGCTAATATTAAAAGGTGCTGCTCAAGAAAATGATTCTATCCAGCAAAGCTTTTACGCTGAAAAGTTAGGGGATATCTATGCTGCAAAAGAAACCTCTGAAACGCTTCTTCAAGCCGCAGGGCTTTATAATTATGCTTTACGCCTCTGCTCTTCGGGCCAGCAAGAAATCATTAGAGAAAAGCTTTTACAAGTTGAAGGTTTGCTTGCCAAGCTTTGCAAGGGAAAATCTTTAGAACCTTCTTTAATGAAAAAACGATTTGTAGACAATCGTCAAGCCTTGAAAAAGTTTAGAGATATAACAGGAGAGAAAATTCACAACTTGGCTGAAAATCCTTCTCCTCAAGAAATAAAAGCTCTTTATCATGAGATTGCTCAAGGAATGAAAGTTTTTTTCAAGTTGCTTGTTAACCAGGCCTGTGAGGCTTTAGGACCACCCTCTTGCGAATACGCGATGATAGGATTTGGCTCTTTAGCTAGAGAAGAGATGACTCTTTATTCCGATTTAGAGTTTGGTATTTTGATACAAGAAGATGCTCCTACACATAAAGAATATTTTAGGCGTCTTGCACTTCTTCTTCATCTAGCCGTTATTAATTTAGGGGAAACTATCTTGCCTGCTTTAGATATTCCTAGTTTAAAAGCTATAGATTTTTTTGATAGCATAACTCCAAGGGGTTTTGCTTTTGATGGGGCAGGAGTAGCAGGAAAAGGCTGTAAAACCCCTTATGGCAATCATCAAACATTTGAGCTTATTCAAACCCCTGAAAAGATGGCGCAATATATAGCTAAAGATGAAGAGGGCCACTGGTGGCATCAGCAAGAACCTCATCTTCCGCTGGAGCTTGTGACCTACACTCATCTATTAGGTTCCTTTAAATTAACAGAACAGTACAAACAAGCATTACAAGAAAACCTGGAGACTTGTTATCAAAAAAGCCTTACTCTTCGTCAATACTTAGCTAAGCATCATCTGGTTGAAGAGGATATGATGGTTTTCGAACCACGAATAGGACAGCTAGAGTGTCAGGGCATGCTTTTCAACACTAAACAGGACCTTTATCGTTTCCTCCATCTAGCCTTAGATAGGCTAGCGCTTTTTAATAAAGTGGCAGCTGTGGATACCTATAGTAGGATCGATCAATTAAGCAAGCAAGGGGCCTTAAATCTGGAAGCTGCTGAAAAGTTAAAAGAGTGGATGCTCACAGCGTTACTAATGCGCCTTAAAACCTATTCCTATTATCAAGCCCAACAAGAAATGATGAATCCTCTCATTAAGGTTTTTGAGATAGACGCATCTACCCTTATCCAAAAGCAGCTTGGCTTAGAGGGGGAAACATTAGCAAAGATAAAAAAAATCTATCATATTTTTATTCCCTTTTATCAGGCTATGAAAGAGTTTTTATTAGGGAGTGATGATAGATTGAAATTTTCAAAGCTAGATGAAAACTCTCATCAAGTGCATGGAGATATAGCTCTGAGATTTTTCCAACATGAAGAAGCTAAAAATTGGTATAGCTTAGCAAGAAATGAAACTTCAGAAAATTCTAATCTATTAAATACTTTGGGAATAATTGATGGAATCCAAGGAAATTTCGAGCAGGCGATTGAGTATATCTATCAAGCGCTTGAAATAGACCTCAAGCTTGAGGGAAAAGATAGCCTGCAAGTGGCAAGAGATTATAATAATTTAGGAGTTTTCTACCAAAACCAGGGAAAATTAGGAAAAGCTGTTAACTATATAAAGCTAGCCCTTAAAATTACTATTAAGCTGTATGGCAAAAATAACTTAAGGGTGGCAAATTGTTACAATAATCTAGGATGCATCTATTTAGAAGAAGGTAACTTGGAAAAGGCAGCTAAGTATGGCAAGCAAGCGCTTGAAATAGGCTGCGAGCTTTACGGAAAAAGCCATTCTAGCTTAGCTATATATTTTAGCAATCTAGGACGAATCTATCATGAGCAGGGGGATTTAGCAAAAGGAGTAAAGCTCATCAAGCGCGCGCTTGATATAGACCTCAAGCTGTATGGAGAGCATCATCCGAATATGAGCAAGAATTATAATATTCTAGGGTTAATGTATCATGCACAGAAGGATTATGAGCAGGCAGCCAAGTACTTAAGGCAAGCTTTAAAAACCGATCTCAAGTTATTAGGAAAAAATCATATAAAAATAGCTACTCGTTATAATAACTTAGGAAGTATCTATCAAAGCCAAGGCAATTTAAAAGAGGGTTTTAAATGGATCCACGAAGCCCTTAAAATAAACATTAAATTATTCGGAGGGAGCCACCCTAATGTAGCCACAGCTTACAATAATCTTGGAACAATCTATCAAAAACAAGGAAATTTTGAGCAAGCCATAGAGAATGCCAAAAAAGCACTGAAAATCCGTATCGAGCTTTTTGGCAATTATCATCCCAGCGTAGCAAGAGTTCACAATAATCTTGGAACGATTTATCAAGAACAAGGCAATGTTGAGCAAGCTGCTAAGTCATTCACTCAAGCACTAGGTGTTTTTCTTAAAGTATATGGTGCAAATCATTTAGAGGCAGCAAATCTCTGCCATCATTTAGGGCAAATTTATCAATTTCATGGAGAACTAGGAAAAGCAGCTAAGTATATTCATCAGGGCCTTCAGATTAATATTCAGCATTACGGTGAATATCATTCTCGGGTAGCTGAAGGCTATAAGAATTTGGGGCTCATCTGTCAAAAGCAAGGGAAATTGAAGCAAGCCGGCATCTTTATCAAGAAAGCACTTAAAATTAATATTAAACTTTTTAGTGAAAATCACCCTTGTGTAGTAAGAAATTGTAAGGATTTGGGAATGGTTTATCAAGAGCAAGGGAAGTTAGGAAAAGCGCTTGATTATACTAAGCAAGCTCTTCGAAGTGGCATTGTTACATATGGCATTCATCATCCTGAAGTAGCAACCATTAACAGCAACCTACAGAAACTCAAGTCACTTTTTTCAACATCTGAGGTGAAAACAACCACACTTCTTAAGAGGCAGGATAAGCCAATAGGAAGGGGAGCATTGAGTTGACATTGAAAATAAGAATATAACTTTGTGTAAAAGGTGCTACTATGATAATAACTTAACGCGAAAGAAAATCAGCTATCAATGCTCTTTTGAGTTGGAGGTAACGACAAACTTTTAAAATTACTAAGCTATCAAATGCTTGCCTTGTGTTTTGTCTGATTTAAAAGAGAGGGTGTATTTGAATTTGATTAATCATATCCGAATGATTAGGGCTGCGAGAGAGCTAGCTAGCTTAGCAAAAGAAAGGGCTTGTGCTAAAGCTGCTTTTCAGCCTAGCAGGCTAAAAAGTTGTTTCAAGAAACTATAAATAATGCTAATGCATATTTAAATTTTTAATAAAAATTAAGTAAAAAAGATGATTTCTATGAATTTAGAGAGCTTAAATACCCACCCTCTCATATTTCCTGCCTTTAACAATTCTATTTCTCGTCTAGGGGATACCTCAGTATATGCAGAAATTGCTTTAAAGATATTCAAAAAATTAAAACTACGAGATTTGTGCCAAGCCAAGTTCGCATGTAAAGAATGGAAGCATTTAATTAAAAGCAGCTTTTTAGATAAGGAAGAAGCTTATACGCAAGCTTTAAACCGTGCTATTCAAAAGAACAACCCTCTGCGCGAAAAAGTTTGCGCAGAAAAGCTAATCCAAGAAGCATATTGCATAGAAAAACTAGGAGATATTTATCAAGATAAAGGTACATCCGAAACATTACTTCAAGCCGCGGGGCTTTACACTTATGCGTTACAAATTGTTTCTGATGAAAGAAAGAAATTTTTTGAAAAAAAGCTTTTGAAAACCCAACATTTACTTATCAAGTCGTGTAACGGAAAAGTTTTAGATAATAATAGAATAAGAAAAGAATTTAAGAGCAATCGCCAAGCATTAAAAATTTTTAGAGAAAAAATAGAGGAGATAATTCATTCTCTTCCAGAAACTCCTTCTTTTCAAGAAGTGAAAGAGCTTTACGGTAAGATCTCTCAGGATATAAAGGCTTTTTTTAGCTTACTAGTTAACCAGGCGCTTGATGTTTTATGCCCGGCACCTTGCGAATATGCCATGATAGGCTTTGGTTCCTTAGCTAGGGAAGAAATGACCCCTTATTCCGACTTAGAATTTGGCATTCTTATAAAAGAAGATAGTGACGAAAACAAGAAATATTTTAGAAATCTTACTAATCTAATTCATTTGAAAGTTATTAACTTAGGAGAAACTATTCTTCCAGCTTTAAATATTCCTTGCTTAAAAGCAATAGGCTTTTTCGATGGCATTACGCCACGAGGCTTTGCTTTTGATGGAGCAGGAGTAGAAGGAAAAGGCTGTAAAACTCCTTTGGGCAATGGTAAGACATTTGAGCTTATCCAAACTCTTGAAAAGATGGCTCAATATATTGCTAAAGATGAGGAAAAACAACAGTGGTGGCATGATAAAGAGCCTCATCTTCCCATGGAGCTTCTAAATTTTACTCATTTGCTAGGCAGCAATGAATTAACTGAGCAATATAGGAAAAAAGTTCAAGAAAATCTTGTTACGCCTTATCAAGAAGGCCTTAATCTTCGCTATTATTTAGCCAAGAAACACCTAGTTCAAGAAGATATGATAGCCTTTAATCCAGGAATGGGTAGTTTAGAAAGGCAGGGCATGCTTTTTAAAGCAAAAAATGATTTTTATCGTTTTCCACATCTAGCATTGGATAGGTTAGCCCTGCTTAAAGAAATAGTAGCTTCGGATACATTTGGTAGAATTGATCAGCTAAATAAGTTAGGAGTTATAACGGAGGGCGCCGCTGAAAAGCTAAAAGACTGGATGAGTATAGCGCTATTTATGCGCCTTAAAACCTACTTCCATTATCAAGCGCAACAAGAGATGATGAACCCTCTAATTAAGCCTTTTGGATTTAATGAGCCTGAGCTCATAAAAAAGCAGTTTGCTGTAGATCATGAAACTTTAGAAAAGGTAAAAAAGATTTATCGTATATTTATTCCTTTCTACCAGGCTATGCGAGACTTTTTAGCAGGACATGAAAACAATCTTTCATCCTCCGATTTAAATGATGATTTACCCCAAACGCAAGGATACATAGCTTTAAGGCTTTTTCAGAGCCAGGAAGCAAAAAAGTGGTTTCATGAAGCTTTAAAAAAAGATTCAGAAAATTTTGAATCTTTGAATGAGTTAGGGCTTATTTATGAGCAAGAAGGAAGTCTAAAGCTGGCAGCTAAATATTTAAATCAGGCGCGTAAGGTTGCTCTTAACTCTCATAGGGAAAACAAGTTTTTTGTAGCATCAGTTTACAACAATCTAATCTCGCTTTATCCGACTGAAGTAAATTTTGAAAACGCAATAGATTATGCAAATCAAGCACTCAAAATCCTTAGAGAACTTGTGGGTGAAGATCATCCATATATAGCGGGAGCTTACAATAATTTAGGATTTATCTACCAAGAGCAAGGTAATTTAGGCAAAGCGAAAGAGCATAGCAACAAGTCGCTTACCATTAACCTTAAGTTTTTTAAAGAAAATCCTGCTAACGTAGCTAGAGATTATAATAGTTTAGGAATGATTTGCCTAGACGATAAAGATTTAATAAAAGCAATGGATTTTGTCAATCAAGCACTCAACATCAATCTTAATTTTTATAGTGAGATGCATCCCAATGTGGCCCTAAATTACAACAACCTGGCAACGATCTATCAAAAACAAGGAAAATTAGAAAAGGCAATGGAGAATGCTAAAAAAGCTCTTGCCATTGACCTTAAATTTTTTGGCGAAAATCATCCTGCAGTGGCTACAGATTACAATAACTTAGGAGACGTTTACAGAGAGCAAGGAAATTTTGGTCAAGCGGCTGAGTATGTCCGCAAATCCCTCAAAATTAATCTTGAACATTTTGGTGAGACTCATCCTAAGGTGGCTAAAGATTACAATAACCTAGGAATCTGTATAAGAAAAAATGATTTAAAAGAAGCGGAGTATTATATAAATAAATCACTCAACATTAATCTTAAATTGTATGGTAGAAAACATTTCATTGTGGCGTGCAGTTATGATACCTTAGCTATTATTTACGAAGATAAGAAGAAATTAAAGCAGGCTTGTAAATGTTTTAAGAAAGCGCTTGCTATTAACCAAAATTTTTATGGAAAAAGCCATTCCTGCGTGGCTCTAAATTATAATAACTTAGGAAGGATTTATACAAAGCTAGGTAATTTAAAAAAAGCACTTAAGTATGTCAAGCAAGCACTTAAGATTAATCTTAAGCTTTTCGGGGAAAATTATCCTGCTGTGGCAACTTCTTACAACACCTTGGGCCAAATTTACAAAGAAAAAGATAATTTAAGCCTAGCCATCGAATATATTAAAAAAGCGCTTAGAATTAGTATCGAATTATATGGTATCCATCATTCAATGACAAAAGCTATAAATGTCAATCTAAAGGAGCTTAAATAAAAACTTTTGAAATGGATTACGAAAAAGAAGTAATCTTTTTACTTTCAAGCTTCCGAACATTAGTTCATGCTGTAACCTGCTCTGATTAAGATAGAGGTGAGTATAAAAAAATAACGTTCAGCTAATAATAGGGTGAAAAGATGCTTTTAAAAAATTAATTCGTGGCTAGTAATCTTTTGTTGCTGGCTCAAGTAATGTCGTCCATAAATTCCTGCTAGAAAATATATTCCTAGCCATAAAATAGCTATTTCCTGGTTTACTGACAGATTTATATTATAATCCAGGCTTTTGGGCATACCATAAGCGTAATCTAAGACAAAGTTAGTAAAAGATTCATTAAAATGATGAATGATTTGGGCTAGGCTAGAACTTAGAATTCCTACTATTAAGCCAGCTAATAAAAACATGAGGGCAACACTTACCATCCAAGGAAAAAAGAAGTTATAGATTATACTCCATAAGGGAAACTTCTGAAAATAATAGAGGGTTAGAGGAAGGGCTGCTAAAGTAACCGCTATGGAGAGCGCTAACGCTTGGCGGAAGAGAGTGAGAATGATAAAGCCGTGTTGATTGGCAAGATTCATGGCCATTAATTGATTAAAGGTTTTCTTAGCAAAAATCTTTTGGAGTAAATAGTCGAAGGAAAAATAAGAGATTAGAATGGCGGCTGTTACTGCGAAGCTAAATTGGAAGCCTATATGAAGCGCTAATTCCGGATCAAAAATAAGAACGATTAACAACCCTATTCCCAAAGAATTGAGGCCAGAAGGAGGCTTTTCTAATAAGGTAGCACCAAAGCCTAGCATGCAGCTGACCCATGCTCGAATGATAGAGGGCGAAGGCCCAAGAAAAGCAAAGTAGAGCGTCATAAAAACCATCAGAAGACTTACACGCGTTTTGGGGCCTACTATCCAACATAAAATAAAACCCAGCATACCCGCTACGATGGCAAAATGAAAGCCCGAAATAGCCATGATATGTTGCAAGCCGAAACGTGAAAATTCAAAAGCCATAAGACGATTTTCAAATTCGCCCGTTGTGATACCTGAAAGAAAGCTGCTGCTAGGGCTATTTGGGTTTTTAGATATCTTTTGAGAAATATATTTATTAACGGCTTGTTTGGCATTAAAGCGCCATTCTGCTAGACCCCAACTATTTGCTAAAGGGTGCCAGGGCTGGTATTTATCTGGCTTGAAAATAAATTTACCATTTTTAGACTGTTTAAGCCTACCTTGTAAAAGGTAGGTTTTATTAGCTAAAGGACGATTAAGCGCTGCATGATCTAGCAAAGAAATGATTACAGAAATGTTAGGATAGATATTTAAAGATTCATGCCCGGTAAAAGAGAGCAGCTTACCTTGATAGTTCCAGCTTTTACCTATGAAGGTGGCTTTCCGCGATAAAGAAGAGATATAAATAAGCGCAGTACCTGTAACTCCTTGTTCAGGTAGCTGAGGAGGTTGGAAGGCTAGGGAAGAATAGAAAGCTGCACTTAAAAAAAGAAGGAAGTTAAAAACAGCAGCTTTGTATTCTTGGTGAAAGACAAAAGCGAGCAAAAGGATGGTTAGAAGCAGGCTATTTATAAAGAGGGTAGAAGATGAAATCCCTAAGCCACTATAGACTCCTAACAAAAATGAAAGGCCATAGAAAAGAGCAGGATAACTTTTACAAAATAAATATAAGGGGTTAAGGATATCAAACTTGAACTTCGTATAATCTCTTGTTTGGGTTGTTAAGGGAGCTAGTTAAACCTCGATCTTTCAACTTATTTATTTTGCGAGACTGAAGGACTTGGAGAGATGGAGGAAAGCTTAATGTTTTAGTTCCTTTTAATTTAGGGCGTTCTTTAGCTTGGCTAGTTTTGATTGGGTCAGGGAAAGCCGCAGGAATTTTTTTGCGGACTCGAAGAGCATCTATTAATGTATGGATGCCCGCTAAAAAGGCATAGTTAATTAAAGCGTAATGGTTGCTAAAAGTGATAATTAGATAATTATAAGAAATTGAATTATTATCTTTTAATAATATGTATTTATGAATTTTATTAATAGCTAGTACTTCCCCGATAGGGTAAAAAGCTGTTCTATCTAAGGTGGAAAGTAGGTATTGAAAATTTTCTGGTAGGACTTCATTAAAAATTTTATCATTTTTTAGGATATAACATAAGGGGGCTGCCCCTCCAGGGATATGCTCTATAAGAATAAGCTCAGCAAAAGCATGCTGGGACATATCTCCCGATTGCAAATCTTTAAATTCGACATTTAATCTTTCTAGTTTTATCCTATTTACCTCCACGTCCGGCCATCCTTTTTTTTCTAAGTATCTGAAAATCAGGAAATAAATATAATTTTAAAAAAATTAGCCCGTTTACTTTTCATCTTAATTTTTTAACATAATTAATGCAAACCCTTCTTAATTAAATTCAAAGAAATCCAAAAATTTGGTAAAAGTATGAATGGAAAGTTTTTAAGAAAAAATAAAAAATTTGCTAGCATTTTTTTAATCATTGAGCTCCATGCTAAAGGCTTATTTAAGGAGGATAAAAATTTAGAAAATAGTTCAAATACAGCTTTTAGCCCTTAATCCCCCTCAATTTTAAGGAATAAGTCGATGAATTTACCTGTTAAAGATTACCATTCTCAGTTATCTGTGCCTAGTGTCCGAGAAAGTTTTCATCAAGCGTTCTTTTTAGAAAAAAATTTAAGTTTTTTCTGGAAAATATTAAAAGCTAACTTACTTAAATTTTTAAAACCCTGCTACAACCCTATCATTTGATTACCGGTCGTCTTAAGTGGTTGTAAGTTTTTTTGTTTAGAGCATTTAATTGGCGAGTGGCTTTTAAAAAATTGTGGGGATTTTTTCGAAGCGCGGCTACTATTAAAATCTTTATCCTGCAAAAACAGTCTGAGAAGGAATGGGAAGGATAAATGCCAGAGTGTTAAATAGTTTTTCGACTGCTTTTGTAAGAGATAAGGATAAATTTTTGTTAGTGAAAGAAGGAATTTAGTATTAACCGTATAACTCTATTAAATTTATGATTTTCTTGGAATACTGCTTCTTCGATTGTTTATGGAGTAGCCACTATTTGGCTAACAGTAGATTAGTGCCACGAAATCTTTATCCTTCTATTCAATTGAAAAAGATAAAAGAGCTATCAAATTTTAAAGATTTTTCCTCCTCTAAATGGGCTATTACATCTTTTGTAGAGGAGCTAACATTTTATCATGGAAGAGTAAGCTAGCAAATATGATTTACAAGGTAGAGGAACTTTTCCAAAAACATGGTCATGATTTAGGTCTGGTGCTTGTAGCAGGTCATAAAGGACTCAAGCGTTCTATCAAAGTACCTGAGTCTCATCGCCCGGGACTTAGCTTATGTGGTTTTATGAAAAATCATGCTTACAAGCGTATTCTTGTATTTGGGCGAGTCGAAATGGAATATTTGAGAGACTTAGATCCTGAACTACGTGTCAATCGCTTAAAAGAGATCCTTACGACTGCTACTCCTGCTGTAATTGTGGCTAGAAGGCTATTGCCCTTAAAAGAACTAGTCGCGTTATGTCAAAATAAAGGTATTTCTCTTTTCAGGTCTAGCATGAGCACGATGAGCTTGCTTAGCAAGCTTACGCTCTTATTAAGTGAAGAGTTTTCTCCTAGTATGACCTGCCATGGTACATTGGTAGAAGTTTTTGGGGTAGGGGTCTTGATTAAAGGCGATTCATCCGTAGGGAAAAGTGAAGCGGCTTTAGGTCTTATTGAAAGAGGCCATCGACTTATATCGGATGATGTAGTCAAAGTTAAAAAAAGGGAAGACTCTTATGTGGAAGGATTTGGAGCAGAATTGACTCGGCATCATATGGAAATTCGAGGAATAGGGATTATTAATGTCGCTCACCTATATGGGGCTGTATGTGTAAGAGATAACAAAAGTATAGATATTGTGGTTAAGCTGGAAGCTTGGGACGATCAACATTTTTATGATCGAGTAGGTTTGGTAGAAAATTACTGTGATCTGCTAGGATTAAATATTCCCTATCATGTGCTGCCTGTGAAACCAGGTCGCGATGTAGTATTATTATTAGAGACCATCGCTCTTAATCATCGCCTAAAAGCAATGGGATATAATTCTGCAAAAGAGTTTAATAATAAGTTGTTAGATATGATTTCTTCTAAAAATCAAACAAGGAAAAGGATCCGTGAAGCTATCGAGTCAAGTGCAAGTTAAAAATAAAATGGGCCTTCATACCCGCCCTGCAACAGTTATTGTGAAACTGCTGCAAAACAGTAAAAGTGATGTAACCTTTAAACATAAAAAAGAGGAAATCAACGCTAAAAGCATTCTTAGTATCCTCATGTTAGCTGCAAGAAGAAATTCTAAAATCACGATCGAAGTGGTGGGTGAAGATGCTAAAGAGACTTTAGAAAGGCTTGTTCAAGCATTTGAAAATCAATTTGAGGAGTAAAATTGCCACACTCTAATCTAGAAGAAATTCGGTTAACTGGCAATGTAATTTCCAGTGGAATCGCGATTGGAAAGCCTTTTTTTCTAAAAACTTTACAAAAAAGTTTTCCAGATGAAAACATTCCGGCTTATAAAGTCGAGGCTGAAACCGAACGTTTTCAAGCGGCTGTCCAATCAGTCATCAATGATTTACAGGCAATTAAAAATCAGCTTGAACTAGATGGCATGGAGGAGGGGGCTGCCATTTTAGAAGCGCAATTACAACTTTTGTCCGACCCTTTATTAATTACCGAAGTTAGCAAGCAAATCCATTCTAAACGCAAAATTCCTGAATATATTCTTCATCAATTGATTCAAGAGTATCAGAAAAAATTTGATACTTTAGAGGATATGTTTTTTCGAGAGAGATTTAAAGATGTACAGGATATCTCTCGCCGTATTATAGCCTATCTTCATAAGGAAACAAAAAGTGCTTTTGATGAGCTTTTACCAGACTCGATACTTTTCGTAAAGGATCTAAGTCCCGCGGAAACTGCAGAAGCTAGCCAGAAATGTGTAAGGGCTATCGTATCCGAAAGAGGAAGTGCTACCGCTCACGCTGCCATCCTTGCCCGGGCTAAAGAAATTCCTTATATGACCAACATAGCATTTGACGAAGTGTCGAGCTGCTCGGATTACCTAGTGATTGTCGACGGAAGAAATGGGGAGCTAATTTTTAATCCTTCTTCCGAGACATTAGCCCAATATGAAAGGCTAAGTGAGGAGTTAAATGCTAGACGTCTTCGATTAAGGCAGACAGACTCTCATGATATAGAAACTTATGACGGCTATAAAATGAGACTTCTAGCTAATATAGAAACCAGCAGCGAAGTTAAGAAAATCCATGAATATGGTGGTGAGGGGGTAGGATTATACCGCTCTGAAAATATTTTAGTAGGTCGGGAGCGCTTACCTACAGAGGATGAGCAGTTCGAAATTTATCGAGAACTCGTGGAAAATATGCAAGGTCTGCCTATTACTATTCGAACTTTTGATGTGGGGCGGGATAAAGCAGGCATTGAAGCTTCTCCAGGTCAAACAGGAAATGCTTTCCTGGGATTTAGAGCGGTAGGAAGTTTAGAACGAGAGAAAGATATTTTTATGACCCAGCTGCGTGCTATCCTACGTGCCAGTGCATTTGGTGAAGTTAATATTCTTTTTCCTATGGTCTCTTCTTTATCCGAGTTGATTGAAGCTAAACGCATGACCCAAGAGGCTGCTAGGCAAGTAAAAGTTAATTCTTTAGTGAACTTAGGATGCATGATTGAAGTGCCCTCAGCAGCTATTATTTCTGATCTTCTGGCGCGTGAGTCGGATTTTCTTTCTATAGGAACTAACGATCTTATTCAGTATACTTTAGCCGTAGATAGATGTGATAATACCATGAGCCATTTATATCAACCTATGCACCCATGTGTCTTAAGATTAATACGACATGTCGTCATTGAAGCTCATAGGCATAATGTGCCTGTCAGCATTTGCGGTGAAATGGCTGCTAATCCTAAATATATTCCTTTATTGATGGGATTGGGGATCCAGGAAGTATCTGTAGCTGCCCGCTATATACCTTTAATCAAGCAGGCAATTCGCTGCTCAAGTATTATCTCATGCTGTAAGCTAGCTGAAAAAGCGCTATCTTTAGCAAGCACTTCTGAAATACAAGCCCTTTTGGATGAAACTTTTTATGCACATTTCGCTCGTGCCTCATTAGAGGAACTCATGTGAGAGAGGTTAAATCCCGGCATTCCGCAAATTTAGCAGTTTCCCTAAATAAAAATCCCAGTAGTATTAAGTAAACAACTAGTACTACAGTGGTAAATGTTGTAAACACAGCTTTCTTTGCCTTTGATAATGGTAGTAACAAGCACTCGCTTGATGCTTACGACGCCAATTAGACCATTCTAACCAATAGCTCCAGCATTGCTTGATAGAGGT